>NZ_JAAGPO010000023.1:0-81682 GCF_017104825.1 Burkholderia sp. Ac-20345
TCTTTTATTACAGCCCGTCACCTCCCCCCCGGCTACACCTCGTTACATCCCCTCTCTACCCCACCCCACCCCCTTCGATTCTTTGGGCCGGCGGCTTCGGCCTCAGTGGCGCGGCGGGCGCGCTGGCCGCCACGCTCGGCGGCCGCGCGTCGGACCGGATCGGCACGCGGCGCGTGATCGGCCTGGGCATCGCGATCGTGACGGTCTCCTACCTGATCCTCGCCGGCGCCGGCAGCTCGCTCGCGCTGCTCGTGATCGGCGTGGTGGTGCTCGACATCGGCGTGCAGGCCGGCCTGGTCGCGAACCAGACGCGCGCGTTCGCCGCCGATCCGAAGGCACAGGGCCGCATCAACAGCCTTTACATGACCGCGACCTTCGTCGGCGGCGCGCTTGGCGCGACCGTCAGCGGTGCGCTGATGGCCCGCTTCGGCTGGCACGGCGTGGTTGCGTTCGGCATCGCGACCGGGCTGGCCGCGGCGCTCGTGCATCGCTGCGTGGGGCGGCGCTGATCCGGCGCGCGTCATGATCGACGTCACCCTCGTTCACAAGGCGCTCGCGCATCCGTTTCGACGGGACGTGCTGCGCTGGCTGAAGTCGCCCGATACGTTGTTGCAGGACGCCGCGCGCCTCCGCTCGCAACACGGTGTGCCGCTTTCGTCGATCGTGGCACGCAGCGGCTTGTCGCAATCGACCGTGTCGGCGCACATCGCCGTGCTGCGCAACGCTGGCCTGATCGTGGCGACGACGATCGGCCAGTGGCGCTTCGTCGCCCGCGACGATTCGGGTATCGCGGCGTTCGTCACGCAGGTCGCCCGCGATCTCTGATCGTCAAAAGTGGGCACTGACAGTTTCGACAGGGGCGCTGCTACGCCTCTTCCGCCCGCTCCGCGACATCGGCACAATGCCGTTCATGCTCCAAGACAACGCGTTTGTTTACCCGTCCGCCGGCCCCGTCGGCCGCCTCGCCAACCGGCTCGTCGCGAGTCGCCCGCTGCTGCGCACACGCCGCGCGCTGTTGTCGCAGCTGCCGTTCCTGCAGCTCGCGAGCGAGGTCGAGAACGTCGTGTACTGCACGTGGATCGTCAATGTCGCCGCCGTCGCCCACCTGGTGCCGCGCGGCGTCACGCTCGCGAGCCGCGACGGCCGCACGCCGTTCACGATCCTCACCTATGCGCACCGTCATTTCGGCCCGCGTCTCGCAGGCCCGCTGCGACGCGTGTTCCCGTCGCCGCTGCAGAGCAACTGGCGGCTTTACGTCGAGGCGCTGCCGGGCGGCGTGCCGGCCGATCGCACGGTGCTGTTCGTGAAGAACGTGTTCGATCATCCGCTCTATGCGCTCGGCAGCCGGCTCTTCAGCGACGCGCTGCCGTCGCATCTCGCCGAGCGCTTCACGCATGCGGTGCAGGACGGACGTTATCGAACGCTGCTGGCCGGTGGTACAGGGAGCGCGCCTGATTTCCGCTGCGCGGCGGCCGTGGCGGACGACTACACGCTGCCCGCGGCGTTCGCGCCGTTCTTCGGAGGCTGGCGCGATGCCATCGCTTACCTGTCGCTACAGCACGCGGCCGTCGCGCATGTCGCCGACTGCGACCGCCTCGCCCATGCGTCGATCGACCTGCCGATCGATATCGATGCCGTCCAGCCGCTGAAACCGGTCGAACCGGTCGGCGGCGGCGAGTTCCTCGCACGCATCGGCGCGACCGGCGAACCGCTGTGCTTCGTCGTGCCGGATGTCGCGTTCCGGGTGTTGTCGGAGCGGGTGTTGTAGCGCCGGCGATCGCGGCGGCCCCCAATCAGAAATACTTGATGGAGAGCGGAAAGCCGTAGAGTCGAGCGGGATTGGTCACCAGGATGCGTCGACGGGTTTCCGCATCAGGCGCCCATGCATGAAGCAGATTCAAAAGCCTGCCCGTGTCAGGTACGCGCTGCAGCGAAACATGCGGCCAGTCGCTTCCCCACAGCATGCGATCCGGCGCATCCTCGATCAGTGCCCGGGCGACGGGTGCAACGTCTTCGAACGTCTGGAACCGATCGCTAATGCGATAGGCGCCCGAGAGCTTGACCCAGTAGCCATGCTCGACCACAAGTCGTCGAAGTGCCACATAGCCCGGATCCTCGATGCCGAGCGCGACCGGCATATGCCCGATATGGTCGATCACGCCAGTGACCGGCAGCGTGACCAAGCGCGGCATCAGTTCCGGCAGATGGCGTGCATCCATCAGGAATTGCATGTGCCAGCCGAGATACTTGATGCGATGGGCCAGTTTCTCCATTTCGGCGAAGCCGATGCCACCGCCGAACAACACGTTGATGCGCAGCCCGCGCACCCCGGCCTCGTGCAGTGCTTCCAGTTCGCGGTCGGTGATGGTCGAATCGACAACGGCAACGCCTCGCAGACGGCGAGGATGGCGTCGCAGCACCTCCAGCATGGTTCGATTGTCCGTACCGTATACGCTGATCTGCACCAGCACGCCGTAAGTCATCCCGAGGGCGTCGAGCATGGCCAGGTATTTTTCCTCCGGAGCCGGCGGCGGCGTATAGCTGCGCGCTGCCACCATCGGGCAGGCGCCGTCGGATATGACATGGGCATGCGTATCGACCGCACCGAACGGCACATCGAAGACAGGGGCCGCGACCTGCTCGCTGGCCGGTGCGCATGCCGGCGCGGTTGCAAGAGGGATGACAGCGCTCATCTGCATGCTTCCTTGATTCTGGATCCGCGGGTTGAACTTGATGCTGTGCGGGTTCTGCGTTGTATGACCCGCCCCACCTTTTACGGTCGATCTCCACGCACCGGCCGACTTACGTTTCCTGCGTAAATTTCGGGCGTTGCCGGTTCGTGTCAGGCAATACCCGGCACGATAACCCACCTTGCCTGACCACGCGGCAAGGCCCGACATTCCGAATCCCGGCCGCGCCATTTCAGGCCCGGGCCCGGCGTACCTCCGCCGAGTCAATCCCGGTTCGACGCGTCGTCCGGGATACGATACTCGGCCCAATCCTTGCCGACCAGCCAGCGTGGCGTCTTGCCTCTACCTGCCCACGTCGCACCCGTCACCGGATCCCAGTATTTTGGCTTGACCGGCATGCGCGGCCTGACCGGCTCCGGCACGCGCGGCTCCACCTGCAGCGCGTCGAGCAACCTGCGCATGTCGACACCGCTTTCTGCCAGCAACGCGGCGATGCGTTCAGCCAGGCGAGCCGCTTCGTATTCTCGCGCGGTGTCGATCTCCCGTTTCAATCGATCGAAATCCTCGAGCAGTTCCTGATACGTCTTCATTTCATGTGTCCGACCGACCACGCATGCCGTGGATTCCGACGATGCCTTCGACCATCGTGCGGCCAGCCGCCGGAAACGCCGGCGCGATCAGCAACTTCCGACGCCCGGACACGGCATGCGCGGTGAGGCAATCGCGTGCGACGTGCCCGTGCGGCACCGAGTCCAACTGGAACACCGGGATGTCCGCGCCACGCCACGCGAGCGCGGCCTGCACGACCGACGCCGCCGTGCCACCCGCGGGATGTGCGTGCGTGTCGGTGTCGAAGCTCGCGACCGCGTCGTCCGTTCCGAGGTCGTCGGCTCGCACGAGAGCCGCCGTCGCCCTGCCCGCACCAGCGAAACAAGCCGCCCCGTCCAGCGCACTCGTGAGGTCGTCAGTGATGATGCGGATGCGCATGATTCCAGTCGCAATACATTCAAACACGCAGTGTTTGCGATCAGTGATGTTTTTCCAAGAACCAAAGTCGGAGAAAGTTGGTTCGATAATGGTTGCAATACGTCGAATCGCGATTAACCGGCCTTTCTCCGAGCCATTTCCATTACCCAAAGGCGACATGCCCGCGGAGCGTAGCCGACCACATCGGCCTTATAGGGCAAGGCAGACGAGCCATTTCATGGATCGAGTCGCGTTGCCATCATTCATTCAGAAACTCGAATTCAACAGACCACTCAATATAAATAGAGAGCGTATCGCAAGGCCGAATCCGATCGACGACTTCACTCAAATTTAATAAACACCGCCTACGATCCGGCATCGTCTATCGGCCGATATGCAGCGACCTGCGCCGCGACTCTGCCGTTCGTCGAGCAACGACGCGCTCGCCCGATTACCACTCCCCTTGACAGGTGATACGCCACGCAATGACATGCCCGGACGCCACTCACATCGTTTCGCAGATCTTATGAATTTAAAAAATCAGACTCCTTCACGTAGAAAATTCCTGGCGGCCGCGCCAGCCGCCGCGGTGGTGCCGCTGCTGAGCGCGTGCGGCGGCGACGACGTCGCGCCGGTGCCCATCACCGATGCGGCACTGGCCGCGCAGATGTCCGCGAAGCTGAACGCGCAGCTCGACGACGCGGCGACGGTCAGTGCGATCCTGCCCGTGCTGACCGACGTGGGCTTCACGTGGGACCTGCCGACGGTGCCCGCCGCGCAGATCGATGCGATCGTCGCATACAGCTTCGGCAATCGCCCGAACGCGGCGAGCGGAAATACGTCGAGCACGGGCGGCAACCAGTCCGCGCTGCCCGACCCCGGGCCCGTCAACGAAGCGCTCGCAGATGCCGTGTACCGCATTCGGCAGCTGAAGCCGGTCAAGGTCTACGCGCAGTGGGAGATCGCCCGTTTTCTCGTGTCGAAATACGGAATGGGCACCGACGTGCTGTCGTCGATCGAGCCGGTGATCGCGAGCGACGGTACGATCGTGTACCTGAACACGGTCGGCGTAGCCAAAGAAGCCGTGTCGCGCGCAGGTGGTGCATCCGCAATGGGCACCGTCGCGGTGGTCGGCCATCGCGACCACGCGAAGCGCTGCATCCAGACCTCGCAGCAAACGGGCATGAAGGCGGCAGCGGTAGCCGAGGTGCCGCTACCGACGCTCTACGACCCGCAATCGGGCCAGCCGTGGACACGCAACCGCAGCCTGTACCTCGTACACGACATGTCCGTTCAGTTCCCTGCTCGCGCGACCAGCGCAACGACGCAAGCATTCCCGAAGGGCTGAGCCTTCCGTTCTCCACGCCAACTTGATGATCATGACGACCCGCCGCCATTTCCTGGCTTCCACTTCATTGCTTGCCGCTTCACGCGCGTCCGTTGTCCCCGCGTTCGCGAACGAGGTTCCTGATTCCGACACGGAGCTGCAGCGCCAGATTCTCGGCAAGCTGACGAACGAGCTGAACGACCGCGCGACTGCCTCCGACGAAACCGGCTACCTGTTCGACACATTTTTCTCGTGGACGCCGCCGACCGTCGACACCACCGGCATCGATACGATTGCCGCGTTCAGCTTCGGCAGTCATGCAGGGGCACCGGGTGCTGCGCCCGTGCCAGACCCCGTGAACGAGGCGATCGCCGACGCCGTGTTCCAGCTTCGACAGAAGGTTGCAGCGCCAATCTTCGCGCAGCAGGAAGTGGCGAGCGCGCTTGCGTCGAAGTACGGACTGACCGCCGGCGTGACGTCGATCGCGACGCCCGCCGCAGCCACCGGCAGCCCGATACCGGCGCCCGACGGCGTGGCTGCCGCTATCGTCAAACGGGCCGGCTCCGCTGCGGCGCTCGGCAAGATCGGCGTCGTCACCCATTCGGATCAGGCGTCGATCGCCGTGCGCGCATCGAAGGCCGCGGGGATGCAGGCGGCGGTGCCGGCTGCACTGACGCTGCCGCTGCTCTACGACACGTCCGCGCAGATGCCGGCATTGCGGCGGCGCGATCTCTATCTGATGAGCAACCTGGGCGTGCAGCTCGGCATGCTGCGGCTCGAACTGATCAATCGCGAATACCCGAACGGCTGAGGCCGACGGCCGCCGTTGGCGGGCGTGAGGCCGGCCATCACCAGTCGACTCGGTCGCCAACGGCCGCACGACAGTGCCGAATCTGGAACGGGTTGGTAGCCGTGGCTGGACAAGGATGCGCATCGAACGATCACGTCGGCTCCACGGAGCGCACCAACCCGTATCACGCGCATTACGGCATCACGCCCCGCCAGCCGCCGCTATTTCCCCACTAGGTCAGCTCCGCGATGCACGCATCGATTTCGTCGAGCGAGCGCTCGAGCATCGCCGGAGACATGTGCCCGTACCCGAACACGAAACCGGGGATATTGTCGTTCGGCGTCGAGAACTGCGCGATGTCGTTGAAGCGAATCCCGCATGACCTCAGTGCCGTTCGCAGCTCGCGATCAAATGCGGGGACACGACCGGCAATCGACACATGCAACCCGCCGCTGTCGCCGCACATGTCGATCCGCTCGGCGTGTACCGACAGCCTGCTGCGAAGGGTAGCCCGCATCGCCGCGTAATGGCGTTGCAAGCGCCGCAGATGACGATCGAGCTGACCGGACACGAGCAGGAACTCGGCGACTTTCTGCGTGGGCAGCGACACATGCCTGCGTTCGCGATCGACGAACTCGACGAGCACGTCGACAATTGCCGGTGGCGCCGCGATGAACCCGAGCCGCAACGATGGGCCGACCACTCTTGCGAACGTACCCAACAGCAGCGTGGTATCGGGCGCGCTGGCAAAGATCGGCGGCAGCTTCGCGCCTTCATACTGGAATTCGCTGTTGTATTCGTTCTCGAGAATCAGAATGCCGTGCTTGCGCGCCAGCCCGGTGAGCGCGTCACGGCGCCACCTCGGCAGCCGCCCCCCAAGCGGATACTGATGCGCGGACGTGACGTGCACCATCTGCGGCGCAGCACCATCGAGCACGACCTGGTCGACGCACATGCCATCGCGGTCGACGGCGACGGCCCGGACCGCCGCACCCGCCCGGGTGAACTCAGTGACCGCCCCCGCGTAGCCGGGATTCTCGGTCACACAACAATCACCGTGTCGAAGCAGTGCCTGCGCAATCGTCTGAAGCGCGTTACCGATGCCGTGCGTGACGATGATGTGATCCGGATCGACGTCGATCGAACGATGCGTACGCAACCAGGTCGCGATGCCACGACGCAGGCCGCGCTCGCCTTTCGGATCGCCGTAGCCCTGCGGCGGAAGATGCCGCCCCGCTTCCCGGCAGGCGTTGCGCCAGACGTCGAGCGGCAGCGCATCGACATGCGCCAGGCCCGGCCGCCAGTCGAGTGACGCGGCGGATCCGGTCCCATCGACGGATGGCCGCGCCAGCAAACGCGCCAGTACCGCGGGAAGCGGGTTCTGCCGGTCGGGATACGGGCTGCCGGTCGATGCGCCCGACCTGACGAAGGTGCCGTGGCGGCCACGCCCTTCGAGCAGGCCGCCCGAAATCAACTCGTCATAAGCGTCGACCACACAGTTGCGCGTCACGCCCAGTTGGGCCGCCAGGTCGCGGCTTGCGGGCAAGCGGGCCCCGTGGGGCAGCCTGCCCGAGCCGATCAACTGCTGCAGTTGCCGCACGATCTGCCGGACGATGGGTTCGTCCAGATGACGATTCACGTCGATTTCGATCAGTGTGGGCGATGCCTGCCGGGTCACATGCCTTGCAACCATTCGTGCCTCGAATCGAGCCGCTTTTGGCCCTTGACGATTGCGCGGAACTGGCAGCCGGCCGGCGTCATGGCCGGGCTTCCAGGCGATCACCGACGGGCAATGCGAAGCGTGACGGGTGATGCATGAAGAGAGCACTGATGATGGCAAGGACACCCAGGGCACTCAGATACCATGCGATGTAACGTGCATCGCCGCCGCCCAGAGCCAGCAGGGACGTCGCCACGAGCGGCGCGAGCCCGCCGCCGATGGCCCCGGAGACCTGCACCGCCATCGAAATCCCGCTGTAGCGCACTTCGGGCGGGAATTGCGCGGAAAACAGGCCGCCCTCCGGACCATACAGCGCCGCATAGACCACGCCGACTGCAATCGCGACTGCGGCCGTGATGGTGGCCGGATTCCTGCTTTGCAGCATCGTGAAGAAGACCGGCGCGAACACCAGAATGCCTGCTGCTCCCGCCATGAAAACCCACTTGAAGCCGATCCGGTCACCCAGCACGCCGGCTATCGGCATGGTGAACAGTGCCACGGCAGCGGCCCAGACCGTTGCATCCAGCATCACCGTGCGCGGGATGCCCAGCGTTCCCGTGGTGTACGCCAGCGCAAACGTGACGACGGTGTAGAACCACGTCACCTCGGCCAACCGCCCGCCCATCACGATCAGCACTTCCTTGGGATAGCGGCGCAGCACGACCATGGCCGGCACCTCGACCTTGTCGCCCTTGGTTTGCACGCGTGCGAAGTCGGGGGACTCGGCCACCTTGACGCGGATGAACCACCCCACGAGCAACAGCAGGACGCTGCACACGAACGGGATCCGCCATCCCCAGGACAACATGTCCTGTTCCGGCAGTTTCGCGACGGCGCCCATTGCGAGCGACGAAAGGATCAGGCCCGGCGCAACACCCGTCTGCGGCAGGCTGCCGAAGAAGCCTTTCTTCCCTTCCGGCGCATGCTCGACGGCCATCAGCACGGCACCGCCCCACTCCCCGCCCACCGCGATCCCTTGCAGGACACGCATCACGACGAGCAGCACCGCGGCCCAGTAGCCGATGCTGTCGTAAGACGGAATGAGGCCGATCAGAATGGTCGGGACACCCATCATGAAAAGCGTGATGAGCAACATGGACTTGCGCCCGACCCGATCGCCGAAGTGCCCGAATACGATGCCGCCCAGCGGACGCGCAAAGAAGCCGACTGCATAGGTCGCGAACGCGGCCAATGTGCCGGTCACGGGATCGAAGGCAGGGAAGAAAATCTTGTTGAAGACCAGGGCCGCGGCGGTGCCGTACAGAAAGTAGTCGTACCACTCGATCGTGGTGCCCATCATGCTGGCCAGGCCGGCCGTGACATATTGACGGCGAGAGTTCGCCGCACGCGTAGCTGACGTTGTCATAGTGACTTCCGGGAGAACGATTCGAGAAAGCCGGCGCTCAGGCGACCGACAACGCAGGAATGCCGCGGGTCTGACGCGCCCAGTAATTGAAGGTCGCATTGACGATCGAGGGCTTGAGCAGATAGTCATGCGCCTCGGCGGCGAGCGCATCGCTCACCGGCGTCAACGGGCCGAAGGCGGCCTGTGCGCGAACCTGCAGGCGTGCGGCGCGCTCCAGGTACACCGACAGGTAGGTGGCTTCCTCGCAGGTCGAGCCTGCGGTCAGGTACCCGTGATGGGCAAGAATGATCGCTCGCCTGGATCCCAGCGCATCGGAAATGAGCACACCTTCCTGGTCCGCAATGGGCACGCCCGGCCAGTCGGCCAGAAATGCGCAATCGTCGTGCAGCGGCGTCATGTCCATCTGGGCAATCACCAGCGGCTGGCGTGCCGTCGCGAGGGCCGTGGCCCATGGCGAATGAGTGTGGATGATGGCGTTCACGTCCGGACGCGCGTCATAAACCCACAGATGAAAGCGTGTGGCGGGATTGGCCATGCCTTCGCCCGTCAACGTATTCAGGTCGGCGTCGACCTCGATGAAGTCGTCCGGCGTGGCTTCGTCGAAACCCAGCCCGAAACGAAGCGTCCAGTACGCACCGGGGCGCTTCGACCGTACGCTGATCTGCCCGGCAAGCCCTGCCTCCTGTTCCGTCATCGCAAGAATGCGGCACGCGTAGGCCATGGTTTCCTGAACGCTGCGCTCAACGCCGCGCAGATGCTTCTTCATGTCATCTGTTGCGCGCTGGTCGAAGTACGATTTCTCTCTGAGCTGGGTATCCATGCGATGTGTCTCCAATAAGGTGGCTGTCGGCGCGGTGTGCGCGCGAAGACCCAATACTGTCGACACCGGCCACGGAGAGCCATGAAGCCCGACTCATAGCAGCTATTCCGGCCGTCCCCCTCGCAGTTCATCGGCAAGTTTCGTGGTGCACTGCAGGAATGCCTTCATCAGCGGCGTTTGGCGTTTTCCTGCGTGCGTGATCGCCACCACGCGGCGGCGCAGCATCGGCGATTCGACCGGCAGCTTGCGCAAGCCGTAGTTGGCCAGGAGCCGGTCGGGAATGTTCGACGGCAGAACGCAGTCTCCGATGCCCGACGAGACCAGTTCGAGCATCGTGTCGATGGTTTCGGCTTCCGCGGAGAACTCAGGCTGCAGTCCAGCGCTTTGCAGCATGCGCCGCAGCGCGTAATGAGCAGGGAATCCGACCAGCCGCAACGGAATGCGCGTCAAGTCCTGCGGACCCGCGAGGGGACTTTCGGCGCGCACGATCAGCGCCATGTCATCGTCGAACAACGGGTGCGACACAAGGGATTCCGCATCCACGACCGAATCGTAGACAAGCCCGATATCCGCCTTGCCGCATTCGACCAGCGCAACCACTTCAGGGGAACTGCGCCCAAGGATGGAGAGATTCACCTGCGGGTGCGTGCCGATAAAGCGCGCGACAAGGTCGGCCGTGAAGTAGTAGCTCAACGTATGCACCGTGGCCAGGCGCACCGTGCCTTGCGTGACGCCCTGGCGCCGGACGCTCTCGACCGCGAAGTCGATGTCGCGATAGGCCGGCTGCACTGCGTTGTACAGCAACATCCCCGCTTCCGTGAGTTCCACGCCGCGCCCGGTACGGGCAAACAGCGGCTGTCCGATCGACGATTCCAGCGCCGCGAGTTGCTTGCTCAGCCCGGATTGAGTCTGATCGAGCACATCCGCGGCCTTCGACAGTGTCCCCGATTCCGCTATGCATACGAAGTAGCGCAATTGCCGGTCCGTGGCTTCCATGTTCTTCTCGACAGTGGTTTCGTATCCTCAACAATCCTATCGCTCTTTTGCATAACGACGGAAGGTTGCTGAGGGCAACCGGAGCAGGAAGTCCCGCTCCGGCTACCCCACGATATCAACGGCCTTTATCGGATCCGCACACTTACCACTGGTAACCGACACCCACCGACGCGCCGATATCGCCGCGCGACGTGCTGCTCGCACTGCCCTTGACGACCCATTTTCCGCTGTCGGAGACGGTCGACAAGCCGAGCGCGACACCGCTTTCGCCGCGCCACGTGGCGCCGCCGAGCGCAACCATGCTCTTGCCCGGCACGTACGCCTGCGGCAGGCCGGCCATCGCCATTGCCGTGGCAATGCCCGCGCTCAGGCGATGGTCCATGCCCTGCATGTCGCCGCGCACGCCGGCAATCTGGTTGCCGAAATTGCGTTCCGTCTCGCGCAACTGGTTGACGTTGACCGCGTCGGTGCCGGCCGTGCCCGGCGCGACATTCACGATCTGGCGCTCCTGGCCGACCGAACCCACCGACACTGCGTTGTCTCGACTGCCGTCCGAACCGGCCCCCAGCGCAACCGAATTGTTGCCCGACGCCACCGCGCCATTGCCGATCGCCGTCGAATTGCTGCCCGTCGCACTTGCATGGTTGCCAAGCGCCGCGCTGTTCGCGCCCGACGCGACCGCGCCCGTACCGCCGGCCACCGAATTGCTGCCGCTCGCGATCGGCGCGACCGGAACCTGGTCCTGGCTGACCTGGAACATGCCGCCGGCGCCGTTCGTGAGGTTCGTCACGTTGCCTTCGACACTCGTCACCCGATCGCCCAGGTTGGTGGTCTGCGTGGTGATCTGCTCGAACTTGCCGTCCACGATCTGGCCGGTCAGGTCCTGCACGCGCCGGTCGGTGTAGTCGTTCGCCGCCTGGAGCGTCCCGTCGAGCTGGCGCAGGTTTACCGCGTCCGTCGCATCATGGCCGTCGGCCACGTGGCTGATCGTGCGTTCGGCACCCGGTGCGCCCACCGACACCGTACCGGCCGTCTTGTTGTCCGCGCCGGAATACTTGCCGGTGTACGACTCGGCGCCACGATCGGCTACCGATCCCGCGCCCAGCGCGACGTCGCCGTCCTTGTTCGCGACCGCGCCGTTGCCCGCGGCGACCGTGTTCGCACCGTTGGCCGTTGCCGCCGGGCCCATCGCCGTGCTGCCCGCGCCGTTCGCCTGCGAATCGGGCAGCGGCGTCGTGCCACCGCTGTTCGCGTGGAAGTACTTGACGCCGCCGCCGTTCACGATGCCGTCGATCTGACTGCTCAGGTTGTTCACGGTCTGGTTCGTCTGGTAAAGCTGCGAACCGTTGACCGCATCGGTGCTCGTGGCCGACAGTTGGCCCGCCGCCACATTCGTGAGTGTCGTCGGCGTACCGCCCGGGTTCAGCGTCACGCTGTTGGTGTTGATCGAGCCGTCCACGTTCGTGTCGTACTTCACCGCCCGGTCGCTGACTTGCTGTACCGTTCGATTCGTGTCGTTGAGCTGCGAACCGTTCACCGCGTCCGTGCTCGTCGCCGACACATTGCCCGGTGCCACGTTCGTGACCCTCTGGCCCGCCATGTCGAGCCCCGACCCCGACAGCACGGGGCCGCCGTTGTCGATCCCCACGCTCGTGAACGTCGGCGTCTCGCTCGTCGTGATCGAGATCGTCGAACCGTCCTGCGTCAGCGCAATGTTCTTCCCGCCGTCGACCGTCATCGTCGACCCCGGCTTGATTGCCGTTACCGACGTGCCGCTCGCGTTGCCGCTCGTCGTCACGTTCCAGCCTTCGTTCAACGCGTTGATCGCGTCGCTGATCGTCGTCTGCTGGCCGCCTGCGATGTTGAACGTCGGCCCCGTCATCTTGCCCGTCGCCGGATCGTACGTTGCGCCACCGCCGATGACCGATGCCGTGCTGATGCCCAGGTTGTTCACGGTCAGATTCGTCTGGTAGAGCTGCGAACCGTTGACCGCGTCCGTGCTCGTTGCCGACAGCTGGCCCGCCGCAACGTTCGTGAGCGTCGTCCCCGGTTTCAGCGTCACGGTGTTGATGGCACCGGTCTTCGGGTCGTCGTACTTCACCGCATCATTCCACACCGCGGTCAACTGGTTCAGGTTGACTGCATCGGTGCCGGCCGTGCCGCCCGCGACATTCTTGATCTGGCGTTCGCTGCCGGCCTTGCCGATCGACACTGCGCCGTTCGAAGCGATCGTATCGCCGCTGTACATTGCGCGTCCCGTTGCATTCGGCGAGCTGACGCTCCACGATCCGAGCACCACGCTGTCGGCGTCGCTTGCCGTCGCGCTTGCCCCCAGCGCCACCGAGCCTATACCCATGGCTCGTGTCTGGTTGTTGCCGTAGAGTGCGCCCCCCGCCACCGGACCGTTCGTCGACGCATTTCCCGCGTTGATATCCGATGCACCGATCGCGATCGAACGGTAGCCCTCCGCAGCCGCCGAATTTCCGATCGCAATACCGCCTAGTGCCGGCGCATTGGAGACATTGCCGAGCGCTACCGAGTAGCCACCGTTTGCCGCCGACTGCCTGCCGATCGCAATACTCGAGCTCCCCCCTGCCTGCGCGACCGGTCCGATCGCAACACCCGAACCATTCGTGGCCACGGCGCCGAAACCCAGCGCGACACCAACCTGCGCAGCGCGAGCACTGTCACCGATCGCAATGCTGGCCTGGGCATCAGCGCTTGCACCCATGCCCAAAGCTACCGAACAGCCAAGGTCTGCCACATAAGTCGCTCCACTCACACCTTGGTTGGCAGTGGGAATTTGAAAACGTGAGCCTTGATAGCCCGGATTTCCTCGATCGAAGAGCCTCCCGAGACAAGGCGACGGGTTGGCACTCGGCTTCGCTCCAGGAGGGATCCCCAGATCGGCCGTCGCTCCCGTCTTCGAATAGAAGTTTTCGATAATCGACGCTTGATTGGCGTATCTATCAAGTGGAACCCGCACATCGAGGGGATTCTGCCCGGCGTATGCGCGTGGCATCAACACCATCGACCCGCCGATCAAAAGCATGCCCATGGATCTCCGAAAAGTCAGGCGCACCACGCCCCCTCGCGGCACCGGCGCGGACACGGATGGAGCAGACGCCCCCTGCGCAACCGACGCGCGCGCCGTCTGCTTGCCTTGCGTCTTGCCCAATTCGGACGAAACAACCCAGATCCCGAGCGCCGCGCGCCAGATCACTTTGTACATTCGGTTCATTTGCGTGTAGCAGTCTGTTTGAAGACCACGCATCAACTAACGCATGCCAAGTAATCAGGACTGCGACTTATTGTGCGTGCTCTTTTGATTTGTCGAAACGGAATGATCAGCCTTCAATCACCATCACCAGGAAATCGT
Organism: Burkholderia sp. Ac-20345; assembly: GCF_017104825.1. NCBI lineage: Bacteria > Pseudomonadati > Pseudomonadota > Betaproteobacteria > Burkholderiales > Burkholderiaceae > Burkholderia > Burkholderia sp. Ac-20345. The sequence continues at coordinate 14,055 of NZ_JAAGPO010000023.1, forward strand.
GACGATCGCCATGGAATTCCGGCGATCGCCTGCTCGTATCACACGAGCAATGGCCCATGCCGGTTTTACGTCGGTCATCCGGGTGAGCTGTGACGAATTGTGCGGGCCACTCGGTGGCTCGTACATCGGACTTGGACTAGATAACTTAATACATTGCAAGCTGTGCGAAATTGATTCGTAAACGACCGCACACTGTCGTCCATTCGCAATCAAAGCTCCGTCAGCCCGACTTCCATGCCGAATCTCAACAGTTCGATATCGCTGCAAAGCCCCAGCTTGCGCATCGCCGTGCCCTTCTGCGTGCTGATGGTTTTCTTGCTTCGTCCTACTCGCGACGCAATTTCATCGATCCCGATCCCGGATACGAACATCCGCACAACCTCTGCCTCTCGAGCGGTCAGCATGTTCAACCCGTTCCTGCCCGCCTTCAGGCCTTGCACAAGCGCCAGAATGCGCGGCGACAAATAGGGTTCGTGCGCATGTGCACGAACAATCGCGCAAAGCAGATGATCGAGATCGTCCGCCTTGCTGACGATGCACTGCACACCTTGCGTCAGCAACGCGTGCATCACGCCCGCGTTGTCCGATTGCGTGAGCACGACGATCCGCGTTGCCGGGCGACGCCGGTAAACGCCTTCCAGGCTGACGCCGCCGCCGTCGTTCCTTCCAAGCAGCGTCAGCTCGCACACCAATATGTCGAAATGGTTCTGATCCAGGTGCCTCACCAGATCGTCCGCGCAACGCGCTTCAACGACGTCACCGACGACCGGGTCGGCCTGCAGCGCAAGACGTACGCCCGCGCAAACGGCCGCGTGCGCGTCCGCAACCAGCACGCGCAGATTGATGAACTTGTTCATGAATTCAATGCAGGTTATTGCTCCGCCGCATCGCCGACATCGCCGCTCCCCCGGGGTGGCGGGGGGAACGTCGCCCACGCGGGCCAACGCAATCGTCGCGCCGGCGCGCGTCATGGTTTCCCGGAGTCGGCATTCTTCGGCATTTCCACACAATCTTTAAGAGCCAAAACCGGCTCAATTCGAGGCGTCAATGGTTGCAAAGCACGTGTCCCGGCATGCATCGCCGACCTTGGTCGAAATCGACGTGCATCGGCATCTGGACGAGCCCATCGTTCGCCAGATCGTGCGGCAACTGCGGGGGTTGATCGACAGTGGCAGGTTGCAGTCGGACGCCCGCCTGCCGGCAAGCCGCGACCTGGCCGCGCAATTGGGCGTGGCGCGCAACTGCGTGGTCAACGCGTATGACGAGTTGATCGCGGTCGGCCTGCTCGAAGGGCGTGGCCGCCACGGCACGTTCGTCCGCTCGGGCGCATCCGGCGGCAGCGTGCGTCCCGCCCCGCATACCCCGCTTCCCGCGGTACTCGAACGCCTGCAGGCGCCCACACCGGCCGACGAAACCGGGGGCGCAGCGTCGCTAGACTGGCGGCCCGAAAGCGCACATGCTCATGCGCTGCCGCTCGACGTCTGGCGCAACGCATGCCGGGAGGCAGGCCGGCATCTTCCCCCGCAGGACTACGGCGATCCACGAGGCGAACGCGGCCTGCGCCGTGGCATCGCACGATGGTTGCGTACGCATCGGTCTGTCGATGTCGATCCTGATCACGTTGTCGTCACGCACGGCGTCGGTAACGATCTCCAACTGGTCTCGCAGGCATTGCTGAACGGCGGAGATCTGTGCGTGATCGAAGATCCGGGATACCAGAGGGCGATGACCGCGTTCACGCGGGCGGGCGCGACGGTCAGGCCGGTGCCCGTCGACCGTGACGGCTTGCTCGTCGAGCATGTCGTCGCCGACGGAGCCGTGCCGCAGATGGTACACATCACGCCCGCGCATCAGTATCCGCTTGGCGGGCGCCTGCCGCGATCGCGCCGTGAAGCGTTGATCGAACTGGCCCGACAGCACGGCATCCTGATCGTCGAACACGAGTACGACAGTGAATTCCAGCACGAAGGCACCCGGCTGCCGCCGATCTTCGCGAGCGCGCCCGATACCACGATGCTGGTCGGCACGTTTGCCAGGGTGGTCGGCCCGTCGTTGCGGCTCGGCTTCATCGTGGCGCCCTCGGCGGTTGCCGAGGCGCTCGCCGCATTCGTTGATCGCGAATGCAGGCACGTGTCGCTGCCCGCGCAGCGGGTCGCCGAGTTCCTGCTCGCATCGGGCCAGCTCGACCGCCATCTGCGGCGCATGCAGCGGCACTATGCTGCGATGCGCCACACCCTGCTCGCCCGGCTCGCGGTGCATGCCGACCACATCGACCTGCATGGCGACCGCGTCGGGCTACACGTGTGGATCGCCGGCCGCGATCCCGCGTTCGATCGCGCACTGCGGGCCGCGCTGCAGTCGCGCGGCATCCGCTTCAACGAAGTCGCTCGCTTCTCCACGCTGAACGGCGATGTGCCCGGATTCGTGTTCGGGTACGGGTACTTGACGCCTGCAATGCTGGAGCGCTCGCTCGACGAAATCGACGATTGCATTCGGGCGCTGACTGGCGGAGCCTCATGAGCATGATGGCACCGTGCGCACCGGGATGAACTAAGCCCGATGTCGCGTTCCACGTGCTATCGGCGACGTTAGCGTAGCAGCCTTGCTCAACCCGCGTGCGATTTCATCCGCGTCGCTGTCGTCCGCCTGCCGCCCGATGAAATCCCGCTCGCAGAACACGATGTATCGCGATGTCGTCGAGAATGCGCCGGCAACCGGCGACATACGATTCGCCGGCCTCGGTCAGCGACAGTTGCCGCGTCATGCGATGCAGCAGCCGCGTGTTCAGGCAGGCCTCGAGGTCCGCGATCTTGCGGCTCACGGTCGCCAGCGGAATGCCGGGCTGGCGCGCGGTGGCCGACATGCTGCCGGCATCGATGACCGCCACCAGCATGGACATCGACTCGAGACGATCGGCCAGTGGCGCTTCGTCGCCCGCGACGATTCGGGCATCCGGCGTTCGTCACGCAAGTCGCCCGCGATCTCTGACCGGGAAAACGCGTATCGCCGGTTTCAGCAGATGCAGCTGCGTCATCGGACGGAACTGGACGCACGCAGGGTACGCCGTTCGAGCATCAGTATCGACAGCATCCCGATGCACGCGACAACCAGCATCAGCATGACCGCGTGGTAGCCCGTGACGAACCCTCCACCGCGCGTCGTCGAGACCCGGTACAACACAGTCGCGGCTGCGAGGCCCACCGATCCGCCTACGTTGTGCACCATCGTCGCCATGCCGAGCGCCGTGCCTGCCAGCGCTTCCGGCACGGCTGCCAGCGCGGCGGTCATGGACGGCCCCAGGATGCAACCCCAGCCGAACCCCATGCAGGCGAACGCTGCCAGAACCCGCCACCACGCCGTGGTCGCACTGAAGTCCGACTGCATCAGCGCCGATACCAGCAACGCAACGAATCCGAGCGCCATGACCGGCCCTGCTCCGAAGCGGTCGCAGCCACGGCCGGCCAGCGGTGAAACCATCGCCATGACGGCGGTCGTGGGCAGCAGAAGCCACCCCGTCGCTGCGCTGTCTTGTCCGCGCAGTTCTCCCAGATACAACGGCATCAGCAGGAATGCCGCGCAATAGAAGAAAGCCAGTCCGGCGGTCGCGCACGCGGCGAGCGCGAACGGCCGCTGCCGTAACAACGCGAGCCGCAGCACGGGAGCCGCAGCGCGTCGTTCGACCCAGGTCAGCGCGGCGCCCGACAGACAGGCGACGAGCAGCAGCCCCAGCGTTGCCGGCGAAGTCCAGCCCCGGTCGGCGCCACGGACCACGGCGCCGAGGCCGCAGGGCAATATCGTCAGCAGCAGGACGGCGCCGGGCCAATCGAAGCGCTCTCGCGCCGATATGACCGTCTGCTGCGTGAGCCGGCCTGCGCAGAGCATGAAGCTCGCCGCGATCAACGGCACGTTGATGAGGAAGATCCAGCGCCAGCCCAGCGCGTCGACCAGCAATCCGCCGGCCACGGGGCCGAGCGCAAGCCCGAGGCCGTTGACGCTGAACAATAGCCCGAGCGCCTTGCCGCGCTCCTGCTCGGGGAACATCGCCGCGACCAGCGCAGCCGATGCGGTATAGAGTCCGGCGCAGGCCATGCCCTGTACGGTCCGCCATAGCACCAGCGTGAAAAGCCCCGATGCCAGTCCGGCCCCCAGTGACGCGCCGCCGAACACCGCCATGCTCGCGAACATCAACCGGCGCCGGCCATGGCGATCGGCCAGTTGCCCCACCGGAATGGTGCAACTCGACAGCGCCATCACGAAGGCCGTGACGATCCATTGCACCTGGTCGATGCCAGCATGGAAAGCCGAACGGATTTCAGGAATGGCGGTATTGACGATGGTGAAGTCGATGCAGCCCAGGAAGCTGGCGATGGCGACACCGGCCAATGCCACCCAGCGCGCTCGGTGCGGCGAACGATACACGGTACGGGACTCCTTTCGTAAGCATGACTCCGCGGTCCATGCGGAAAGGAAAAATGATATTGGATACATCACGGAGGCAATTGATAGAATCTTTATCAAGATATGAGACAGGAACGATCAAATTGCCCATCCAGCCAACCGACCGCTTTCGGGGCATCCTCGCGTTCGTCCAGGCGGTGGAGTGTGGAAGTTTCAGTGTCGCCTCGCGCCAGCTGGGGCAATCGCCGTCCAGCGTCGGCAAGGCCGTGGCCCGACTGGAGGAGCGCCTCGGCGTGCGGCTGTTCAAGCGCACGACACGACGCATGACGCTGACCGACGAAGGCGAGGCCTATCACGAGAAGTGCCTGCGTGCACTGGCCGAGCTGGATCAGGCCGAATCCGCGCTGGCCGAGCGGCACCTGACTCCGACCGGCCGAGTGCGCATCGCGTTACCGGTGCTCTACGGCCGCATTCGCGTGCTGCCCGTGCTGAACACGCTTGCCGAACGTCATGCGGCACTCGATCTGGACATGCTGTTTTCCAACCGCACGGTCGATCTGGTCGAGCAAAACATCGATCTGGCCGTGCGTATCGGCCGGCTGGAGGACAGCACTTCGCATATTGCTCGCCAGTTGGGCGAACAAGCGTTGCGGCTGTGCGCCGCGCCCGGGTATCTCGATCGGCACGGTACGCCGTCGTCGCGGGAAGCGCTCGGCGATCACCATTGCATCGCGCTTCTGCGCGACGAAGCCGAAGAAGCATGGCAGTTCTCCGGCGATTCGAGCCGGGGCAAGCGTCAGCCGTGGCGGGCACGCCTGCGCCTGAGCGACGTCGCTGCCGTGAGGGATGCCGTGCTGGCGGGACTCGGGCTGGCGCAACTGCCCGGCTGGTTTGTCGAAGACGACATCCGCGCGGGACGGCTCGTTGTCGTCCTGCCTGACGAGCAACCCGAGCCGCTCCCCATCCATGTGCTCTGGTCGAAGACCACGCGCATGACCGCACGGCTGCGCGTCACGATCGACGCGTTGGTGGAGCACCTGTCGCCGCAGCGCGCGGCGCCCGACGCCGGCCCCGGTGGTCCGAAAGCACCCGGACACGACTGACCCGAACCTGCGAACCCGGAATCGATGTGCAAGGCGTACCGCGCGGAAACGGCTACCGCGTTGCTGCTGCCGTGTTCAACCGAACCTTCCTTCATCCGCGTACACGGATGGAAACCGACGCATTCCTCCGGGCTATTCAGAGCCCGACGCATTCGCGGGGATATCCGCCAGTGATGCACGCGCTTGCACGGTTCGTGCGCCAGTGTCGTCGTTGAGCATCGACGACGCCATCAACGCACGGGTATAGGGATGGGACGGCGAATGCAGCACCTGCAACGTCTCGCCTTCCTCGACCACGCGCCCCGCCTTCATCACGATCACGCGATGCGCCATCGCCCGTATCACGGCCAGGTCGTGCGTGATGAACAGATAGCTGAGCCGGTACCGGGCCTGCAGGTTCGTCAGCAGCGCCAGCACCTGCTTCTGGATCGATACGTCGAGGGCACTGGTCGGCTCGTCGAGCACGAGGAGCTCGGGTTCCACCGCCAGTGCCCGCGCGATCGCGATCCGCTGCCGCTGTCCGCCGGAAAACTCGTGCGGATAGCGCGGCATCGCGTCGGCCGGCAGCCCGACCTCCTCCAGCAGCGCCGCGACCCGCGCGCGGCGCGCGTCGCCCGCCAGTTCCGGCCGATGCAGCGCGAGCCCCTCTCCGACGATCTGCTCGATCGTCATGCGCGGCGACAGCGAGCCGAACGGATCCTGGAACACGACCTGCAGCCGCCCGTACAGCGCACGGCGCCCCGCCTTCGCGCGCAGCGTCGCGAGCGGCAGCCCGTCGATCGCGATCTCGCCGGCCGCCGGTTGCTGCAGGCCGAGCACCGCGGCCGCGAGTGTCGATTTCCCCGAGCCCGATTCGCCGACGATCCCGACAGTCTCGCCACGGCGCAAGCGCAATTGCACGTCATGCACGGCGCGGAACACGGTCTGACCGAACACCGCGCGCCAGCCTTTCGCCGCGGTCCGGTAGTCGACCGCGAGCCCGCTCACGTCGAGCATCGCCGGTGCGTCGGCCGCGACCGGCTCGATCGCACGGCGCGGCGCGCTGTCGAGCAGCCGGCGCGTATAGGGGTGTCGCGGCGCATCGAATAGCGCACCGGTTTCGTTCGTCTCGACGAGCACGCCGTGTTCCATCACCGCGACGCGCTGCGCGAAGCGCCGCACGAGGTTCAGGTCGTGCGTGATCAGCAACACGGACATCCCGCGCGCGCCCGCTTCCTGCGCCTGCAATTCGAGCAGCAGATCGACGATCTGCTGTCGCACGGTCACGTCGAGCGCGGTGGTCGGCTCGTCTGCCAGCAGCAAGCGCGGCCGGCACGCCAGCGCCATCGCGATCATCGCGCGTTGCCGCTGCCCGCCCGACAGCTGGTGCGGGAAGCTGTCGATGCGGCGCTCCGGCTCCGGAATCCCGGTGCGACGCAGCAGCGCGATCCCGCGCTCGCGCGCATCGCCCGGGCGCAGCCCCTCGTGCAGCCGCAGGCTTTCGGCGATCTGCTTGCCGATCGTATACAGCGGATTGAGCGCGGTCATCGGCTCCTGGAACACCATTGCGATATCGGCGCCGCGAATGCCGCGCATCTGTTGCTCGGTCTTCGTCAGCAGGTCCTCGCCGTCGAACAGCACGCGCCCCGACAGGCTCGCCTGCCGCACCAGCCTCAGGATCGACAACGCGGTCACGCTCTTGCCCGAGCCCGATTCGCCGACGAGCGCAACCCGCTCGCCGCTCGCGACCGACAGGCTCAGTTCTCGCACGACGGTCCGGGTACCGAACTGTGCGGAGAAACGGTCGATTTCCAGCAACGGGGTCGTCATCATTCGCCTCCACCGAAGGCGGACCCGCGCGTGCGCGTGTCGAGCGCGTTGCGCAGCGCGTCACCGATGAACGTCAGCAGCAGCAGCGTCACCACCAGCGCCGCGAACGCGGACACCGAGATCCACCACGCATCGAGATTGTTCTTGCCTTGTTTGAGCAGCTCGCCGAGGCTCGGCGTCGGTGGCGGTACACCGAGCCCGAGGAAATCGAGGCTCGTCAGCGACAGGATCGCCGCGCTCATCCGGAACGGCAGGAACGTGATCACCGGCGTGAGGCTGTTCGGCAGCACGTGGCGCCACATGATCTGCGTGTTGGTCAGCCCCATCGTGCGTGCGGCCTTCACATAGTCGAGCCCGCGGTTGCGCAGGAATTCGGCGCGCACGTAGTCGGACAGCACGAGCCAGCCGAACATCGACAGCAGGATGAACAGCAGCCATAGCGACGGCGTGAAGATCGACGCGAAGATGATCAGCAGGTACAGGTCCGGCAACGCGCTCCAGATCTCGATCAGCCGCTGGCCGACCAGATCGGTGCGGCCACCGTAAAAGCCCTGCACTGCGCCCGTCAGCACGCCGATCAGCATGCCTGACGCGGTCAGCGCGAACGCCATCAGCACCGACAGCCGGAACCCGTACAGCAGCCGCGCGAGCACGTCGCGGCCGAACTGGTCGGTACCGAGCCAGTTGCTCGACGACGGCGGCGCCGGATACGGCCGCGACGCGAAATAGTCGATCGTGTCGTAGCGGTAGCGGTTCGGCGGATAGATCGCGAAGTTGCCGTGCGCATCGAGGTTTGCACGGATGGCCGGATCGAGATAATTCGTCTTCGCGGGGAAATCGCCGCCAAACCGCGTCTCGGGATAGTCCGTCACGATCGGGAACGCATAGTGTCCGTCATAACGCAGCACGAGCGGCCGGTCGTTCGACAACACGTCGGCGAACAGGCTGATCGCGAACAGCGTAACGAAGATCACGAAGCTCCAGTAGCCGAGCGGCTGGGCGCGGAACCGTCGCCACGTGCGCCGCCACGGCGACGTGGAATGGCCGGCACGTCCGCGCTCAGTGGTCCAGGCGGTTGAATTGGATGCGGGGGTCGACGAGGACATAGCAGACGTCAGCGATGAGTTTGGTCAGGAGACCGATGAGTGTGAACAGGAACAGCGAGCCGAGCACGACCGGATAGTCGCGGCGGATCACCGAGTCGTACGACAGTTGCCCCATGCCGTCGAGCGAGAACAGTGTCTCGATCAGCAGGTTGCCGTTCAGGAACGCGCCGACGAACGTGGCGGGCAGCCCGGTCAGCAGCGGGATCGACGCATTGCGCAGCACGTGCTTCCACAGCACGTCGCGCTCCGGCACGCCCTTCGCGCGTGCGGTCAGCACGTACTGCCTGCCGATCTCGTCGAGGAACGTGTTCTTGGTCAGGATCGTGACGATCGCGAAGTTGCCGATGACCGACGCCGTCACCGGCATCACGATGTGCCACAGATAGTCGAGCGCCTTGCCGATCAGCGTCAGGTCGTCGAAGTTGTCGGACGTGAGCCCGCGCATCGGGAATACCTGCCAGAACGTGCCGCCGCCGAACAGCATCAGCAGCAGCACGCCGAGCACGAAGCCCGGCACCGCGTAGCCGGCCAGCACCAGCACGCTCGTCACGGTGTCGAACCGCGACCCGTTGCGCACCGCCTTCGCGATGCCGAGCGGCACCGACACCAGGTACGTGAGGAACACCGTCCACAACCCGAGCGTGATCGACACCGGCAGCTTCGAGCGGATCACGTCCCACACCCGCGCATGCACGAAGTACGACTCGCCGAGATCGAAGCGTGCGTACGCTTTCAGCATCATCCAGTAGCGCACGAGCGGCGGCTTGTCGAAGCCGAACTGCTTGCGGATCTGTTCGATCTGCTGCGCATCAATCCCCTGGTTGCCGTGATAGCCACCGCCCCCGCCGCTCGCCTCCCCGCCGCGTGCATTGCCGTGGCGCAGTTGCGTGAGGATCTGTTCGACCGGGCCGCCCGGCACGAACTGCGTGACGGCGAACGTGATCGTCACGACGCCGATCAGCGTCGGGATCATCAGTAGCAGCCGCCGGAATATGTAGGCAATCATCGTTGCGCTCCCCGTCAGGTGCCGGAAACCGGTGCGACGCCCGTCGGCCGCTTCCGGTACCAGTAGTTGATGATCCAGTCCTCGTACTGGTAGGAATCCGGAATGACCGCCGGATGCCCGTAAGTCGCCTTGTAGGCGATCCGCGCGTTCGGCAGGTAGTACTGAGGCACGATGACGTAAAGATTGATCAGCACGCGATCGAGCGCGCGCGTCGCCGTTTCGAGATCGTTCAGCGTATTGGCCGCGGATGCCGCGCGAATCAGCGCGTCTACCGCCTCCGAGCGCACGCCCGGATAGTTCTCGGAACCGACCTCGGACGCCGCCGCGCTACCGAAGCGGCGTGCGAGTTCCGCGCCCGGGATCGTGACGGGCGGATAGATCAAGGTCGTCATGTCGTACTGAAAGTTGTCCATGCGTCGCTGATACAGCGCGCTGTCGAGTTCGTGCAGCGACGCGCGGATGCCGAGTGTGCCGAGCGCCTGGATGTATGGCAGGATCAGCCGGTCCATGCCCGGTTGATCGTCAATGATCTCGATCGTCATCGGCGTGCCGTTCGCGTCGCGCAACGCACCGTCATGAAAGTTCCAGCCAGCCTGCGCGAGCAGGTCGCGCGCCTGCTTCAGGTTCGCGCGCAGCGAGTTCGGCGGCAACGTCGACGGTTGCTGGATCATCGGGCCGAACACCTCCGGCGGCAGTGTCGAGCGGAACGGCTCGAGCAGCGCGAGCTCCTTCTCGCTCGGCATGCCGGATGCCGCGAACGGGCTCGCCGCCCAGAAGCTGTGGGTGCGGCGATACTGCCCGTAGAACATCATCCGGCTCATCCAGTCGAAGTCGAACGCCAGTGCGAACGCATGCCGCACCCGCACGTCCTGGAACATCGGCTTGCGCATGTTCATCAGGAAGCCCTGCATCTGTGCGGGGCCGTCGGGGAATTCGCCCTGCTTCAGCATCCCGTTGCGAAAATTCTTGCCGACGTAGCGGCGCGCCCATTGCGTCGCGCTGTACTCCATCCGCACGTCCGTGTCGCCGGCCTTGAACGCCTCGAGCATCGTGTACTGGTCGAGATACAGCTTGAACGACACGCGCGCGAAGCGGTACATGCCGCGTCGCGACGGCAGGTTTGCCGCCCAGTAGCGCGGGTTGCGCACGTAGACGATCTCCTTGTCGTTCTTGCGTTGCCCGATCAGGTACGCTCCGCTCGCGATCGGCGGCACGGTCGCGATCTGGTCGAACGACGGTCGCGTGCCGTCGGCGCGCATGCCCCACTTCCGCGAGAACACGGGCAGATCGCCCGCGATCAGCGCGGCATTGCGTTCCGGGTGCCTGAAGTCGAAGCGGACGGTCTGCGGGCCGACGACGACCGCGCGCCGGATCACCGCGAACTGCGCATTGACGAGCGGCGATGCCTGTCGGCTCGACAGCGTGTCGAACGAGTACTTGACGTCGGCCGCGGTGATCGCGTCGCCGTTCGAGAAGCGTGCGGCCTGATCGATGTGGAACGTCGCCGACATCCCGTCGGGCGCGACCTGCACGTCGTCGGCGATCAACGCATACTCGGAAGCGAGCTCGTCCCAGCTGCGCTGCATCAGTGTGTCGAACATCAGGTTCCTGATGTCCGGTGCGGCCGAGCCACGCAACAGGAAAGGATTCAGCGAATCGTAGCTCTGCGCCGTATCGTAGTTCTGGAAGTCTAGTGTGCCGTCGTCCGGCGCATCGGGGTCCGCGTACGCGAAATGCGTGAATCCCGCGGGATACTTCGGCTGGCCGAACTGCGCGATCGCCGGCGCGGCCGCGGCCCCTCCGGTCGCCATGCCGTACGCGAGCACCGCCGTGCACGCGGCACGCGCGCCCCCGACCACGATTGCCTGCGCACGCCGCACATGCAACATCAATACTGTCATCATCGGTCTTCGTGTGGTCGCACCGGCGCGCGGCCGGCACGATGTCGATTCGAAATACGAGGTGCGTGCCGTCGGTCGCGGCAACGACCGGCGGCACGCGTGGGCTTGTACCGTCAGAACCGGTAGGTCGCGCCGACTTGCGCGAAGCGGCCGATGTACGTGTACAGCGACGAGTCGTAGCCGGTCTGGTAGCTCGAGTTCATGTAGACCGGATCGAACGGCGGGGCACGATTGAAGATGTTGTCGATGCCCGCATAGATCGTCCAATGCTTGATGCCGGTATAGCTGACCATCAGGTTGAACTGGCTATACGACGCCACGCTGCCTTCCATATTGGGATACTGGCCCGGCGACAGGATCGCCTGCGTGTACGGGCCCGTATACATCCAGGTCAGCGTCGCGTTCCACTTGCTCTGATAGTTCCAGCTCAGGCTCGTGTTGCCCTTCCAGCGCGGGAAGCTGCCGCCGAAAGGCTGGTTGAGCGACCCGTTGTTGCCCGCGAAGTCGGTGCTCACGCCGCCGACCGGCATCTTGAAGTGCCACACGTAGGCCCAGTCGCCCGACAGCGTGAAAGTCCCGATCCTGGTGGGTACCGACTGGCGGAAGGTGGTTTCGAAACCATCCGTGTCCAGCGATGACAGGTTCTGGAACGGCATCAGCACGTACGCGATCGAGCCATTCGCGTTACGCACCACTTGCGACGGATCGTTCTGGTTGACGCTCTGCTGGATGTCCGCCGTGCCGATCACATTGTCGATGTGGATCTTGTACCAGTCGAAACCGATATCGGTATTACGGGCCGGCGACAGCTGGAAACCCAGGTTGTAGTTCTTCGTGCGTTCCGGCTGCAGGTTGCGGTTGCCGGCCTGCACTTCCTCGACCAGGCCGTACGCGCCCGGATTGTTCGGGTCGTGCGGATCGACCGCGCCCTGTGCGCTGAAGCTGCGAGACGAGGTGTTCTCGATCAGCGTCGGCGCGCGGAAGCCACGGTTATACGAACCGTACATCGTCAGCTCGCGAACCGGCTGGAAGCGCAACGCGAAACGCGGCGAGAACGCACCGCCGAAGTCGCTGTAGTGGTCGTAGCGGCCCGACTGGCTGAAGGTGAGGTTTTTCAGGATCGGAATATCGATCTGGTAGTAGATCGCCGCGACATTGCGCTGACCGCTCACCGACTGCAGCGCCGGCGAAATGAAGGTGCCGTCCTGGTAGCCCGCGCCCGTGCCGACGTACTGGCTCTGGTGCATGAACTGCGCACCGAGCCCGAGACCGACGTTACCCGTGGGCAGCTTGAACAGCGTCGGCGTCGACATCGTCGCGTCCAGTGCATCGAGCTTCGTGATCGCCTGCGAAGAAGTGCTGCCGTAGAGGCCCGCGAGGCCGTTCGGCGTGCCCGAGGGGTTTGCGAAATTGAACACGCCGTTCTGCACGATGTTCTGCAGCGCCTTCGCATTGATCAGGTTCGAGAACGTGTTCGAGACCGTATCCTGCGAATGCGTATAGGCGGTCGACCAGTCCACGTCCCCGACGTACGGCGCGATGAAGCTACCCTTCAAGCCGGTCGCGGCGCGCCAGAAGTTCGCGCTGGTACGCACCGACTGCGCGTTCGGAAACGAGTACACCAGCTTCGACGGCACGCCGAACGGGTTGTACGGGTTGCTCGCCGGCACCACGTTCGAAATCGGGCGCAGGCCGCCCGTTGCCGGGTCGAATGCTTGTGTGCTGTTGCCGAGACCACCGACGAAGTTGTTGGTATTCGTCGTATTGTTGCTTTCCCACAGATCGGCGAAGGCCTGCATCGAATCGCTGATCTTGAAGTCGCCGTGCACCTTCGCGCTCAAGCGTTCAGTCCATGGCGACAGCGAGGTCGCATAGGCAGTGTTGGTTTGGCAGATCGTGCCCGGACCGTTGATTCGCGCGGTGGCACTGCCGGCGATCGGTGCGCCGCCCCACGGACACCCGGCGAGCGGCACGCGGGCGCCGGTCGGGTCACGCCAGTACGACGGCGACTGGTTGAACAGGCCGCCTGGGAAATTCGAGAAATTCTGGTTCTGCGTGGTGTCGCGATCCGCGGCCGACACACCGTTGAAACGGTAGAGACTCGCGGCCGCCGTCACGTTGAAGCGGTCCGCGTTGAGATCGCCGAAACCGCCGAGAATGCTGAATTTGGTGGTACCCGCACCGCCGCCGTTCTGGGTCGCACCGCCATAGCTGCCGTCGAGTTGAAGGCCCTGGAAGTTTTTCTTGGTGATGATGTTGACCACGCCCGCGATTGCGTCCGAGCCATACTGCGACACCGCGCCGGTCTTGACGATCTCGATCCGATCGATGATGTTCAGCGGCAGTGTATTCAGGTCGAAGAACTGGTCCGTTACGTTCGTCGCGAACGCATAGGGCGCGACGCGCTGGCCGTCGATCATGACCAGCGTGTACTTCTCGGACAGGCCGCGCAATGCAATGCCGGCGCCCCCGGGGGCGAAGCTGTTCGTCGTGCCTTCCGCCCAGCTGCTCGCCGAATTCGCGGACGTGCTGCGTAGGAAGTCGGCCACACTGTTCTGACCACTTGCCTCGATGTCCTTCGCCGTGACGGTCTGGACCTGGTTGAAGCCGACTTTGTCCGCGCTGCGGATCAGCGAGCCCGTCACTTCGAAGCGCTTGATCTGCGCGACCTTGTTCTTGCGTTGCGCCCCCGAGTCCCCGCCGGCTCCCGCCGCAGGCGCCTCCTGTGCGACCGCGTCCGCGACCGCTGCCCCCCCGGGCGACGGCTGGCTCTGCGCGAATGCCGGTGCCGCCAGCGTGGCCGTCAGCGCCATTTCCGCCCAGATCATCCTCTTGATAGCCAACGCCAAAGCTCTCTGCTTCATCTTGCCCCACTCGTTCGTCAGTAAGAACCCGCCGGTTTTGCGCTGGATCGCGTGAATCCTTGCCCGCTTCCAGGCGTCTGCATACCGGTCCCCGTTATTGCCCACCTGCCACCTGCACGCCTTCGAACTCGCCCGCCACGCGGCATGTACGGCGCGTGGCACCACTCACTTCCGCCTTCGTCGCCCGGTGTCGAGAAACCGCAACGGCGGGCGTGAAGGGCGGGTGTGTGCCTGTCCTCGCCCTTCCGCCCCGATGCAGCCAATCAGGCCGTGCGCACTTCCCGCTCCTTCGAAAAACAATCAGTAATCCTTATGTAAGCATCCGTAAAAACGAATCCACTCTCGTGTTCTCTCAGGCGCCGGCCGGCGCACCGAACCAGACGACCACCGCTTCTTCGTTGGCCGTGTTGCTCCACACCTGGGCCGGGGGCGATTCGTAATGCGCGGTCTCGCCCGCTCTCAGCACGACGGTGCGGTCGTCCATCGTCAGCTCGAGCTCGCCGTTCATCACGTAGAGGAATGCTTCTCCCGCATAGGCCGCTCCTTCCGGCGCGGCCTGGCCGCCCGGAATCCGGAACAACCGTGCATCCAGCTTCGTTCCGCTCGCCAGGTGCGAAAGCTGCGCAAGCGCGCTCGCAAGCAGCTCGACACCAACGTGCTGCAGCGATTCGCATTGGCACGCCGGTGGCGCACCGGACGTCGAACCGACAAAATGGTCGATCGTGACGCCCAGCGCCTTTGCGATCCCGACGAGCGTCGCGATCGACGGCATCGCGCGCCCGCGTTCGATCTGCGACAGGAACGGCTTCGAGATGCCGGCCGCCGCCGCGGTCACATACAGCGTGAGCTTGAGCTGCCGTCGCAGCATGCGAATCTTGTTTCCCATCGACGTGGCAACAAGCATCGATTCATCGGAAGGCGAAATCATAGTGAGACACGAACCCGTAGTCGAAACTGCTTGATGAATGCGCTCCCCCGGTCAACGTGATCGCAGCCCGCTTGCGGCGAATCTGCGTCCCGATGGAAACCTTGGTCGCGCGGCGAACATTCGATGTTACGGCTTTCCTGTTTTTCGCATCGCATCGATACATTCGCACTCCACATCAATTGGAACGGGTTCCGATTTCGTCGATTCAGCCAGATCGTCACCGGGTCGCCATGCCGCCCGACACGCGGTACCCTCCGTTTCCCGACACGGCCTTCCCGCGTGACCGAAGCATTCGCGCGCCCGCCTGCTTCACGGCATGTACTGCTCGTTTCCAATCAGGCCGATCTTGGTCGCACCGACGCGCTGCGCACTCGCCAGCACGCCGGCGACCGCCTTGTACGGCGCCAGCTTGTCCGGCCGCAGACGGATCTCCGCCTGCACGGGCTCCTTCGCGACTTGCTCGAGCTTCAGCTCGAGCGCCGCACGATCCGCCACCCTCGTGCCGTTCCAGGTCGTCGCGCCGTCGGGCGCGATATCGATCTGCACGGCCTCGGGCGGCTTTGCTGGCGGCGGCGGATTACCGACCGGCAGATCCATCCTGACCGAGTGCATCTGGATCGGGATGGTAATGATCAACATGATCAGCAGCACCAGCATCACGTCGATCAGCGGCGTGGTGTTGATGTCAACCATCACGTCCGGCTCGCCGCCACCCGAAGATACGTTCATGCCCATCGTCGACTCCTACCCGCCGCGCGCCGGCGGCTCGGTGATGAAAGAAACCTTGGCGATACCCGACCGTTCGCACGCGGTGACCACGCGCCCGATAAACTCGTAGCGCGTGTTCTCGTCTCCGCGCACGTGCACGTCGGGCTGCGGCGACATCTGCGAGATGCCCTTCAGCTTCGCAAGCAGCGTCGGGCCGTCCACATGCGTTTCGCCCCAGAAGAACTGCCCGTCGCGATTCACCGCGATCTCGACGCTTTTCGGCGTCGTCTGCAACGGCTGCACCGTTTCCTTCGGCAGCTCCAGCGGAATCGTGTGAGTCACGACCGGGATCGTGATCAGGAAAATGATCAGCAACACCAGCATCACGTCGACGAGCGGCGTCGTGTTGATGTTCGCGATCACGTCGTCGTTGTCGTCCTGTCCGACGCTCATGGCCATCGCGCACCCCCGCCTGCGTCAGTGCACGAGCGACGCGGCCGGCACACCGGCGGCCCGCGCCGGACGCTTGCTGCCGGCGAGCAGCACCGTATGCAGCTGCGCGCCGAAGTCGCGCACGCGCTCCATCACCGACTTGTTGCGGCGAACCAGGAAGTTGTACCCGAGCACGGCCGGCACGGCGACCGCCAGCCCGATCGCCGTCATGATCAGCGCCTCGCCGACCGGGCCCGCGACCTTGTCGATCGACGCCTGCCCGGCAATGCCGATGGCCGTCAGCGCGTGATAAATGCCCCACACGGTGCCGAACAGTCCGACGAACGGCGCGGTCGAGCCCACCGTAGCGAGGAACGCCAGGCCGTCCTGCAGCCGGTTCGACACGCTGGTAATCGCGCGCTCGACCGAGACGTCGATCCACGTATTGCGGTCGACCGCTTCGAGCAGCGCCTCGTCGTGGTGCTCGCCGGCCTCGATCGCGGTCTCGGCGATGAAGCGGAACGGCGATGCCTCGTCGAGCAGGCTCGCGCCGGCCGACAGCGACGGGGCCGACCAGAGCTGCTCGTCCGCGAGCTTGGCGCGCCGGTTCGCGCGAAACTGCTCGAGGAACTTGGCGATCATGATGTACCAGCTACCCATCGACATGATCACGAGCAGAATCAGCACGAATCGCGCGACGAAATCGCCGTTCTTCCACAGCGCACCGAGCCCGTACGGATTCTCGACGGCCTTCGTCGTCGCCGGTGCAGGTGGCGGCGACGGCTCGTCCGCGGCCGCCTGCGGTGCGGATGCCGTCGCGGCCACGGCCACCGGCGCGCTCGACTCGGCAAACGCCGCCTGCGGCGCGACGAGCGCATCGAGCGCGACAGCGGAAATCAACATGCAGGCCGCCAGTGCGGCCAGTGAACGCTTTGCCATACCTACTCCATTTGTTTCGTTAAACTGATCGATTTAAAATCCCGTCTTGCCCGCCCGGCGCCCTGCACCGGTTCAGTTCAGGTTGAACGAGAACGGAACCTGGACGCGAACCGGCTGCCCCTGAGCCGTGCACTTGAATCGCTTGACCGTGTTGTAGGCAGCGCGATCCAGGATCGGATCGGCCGACTGCGCCACCCGTACGTTGGTGATGTTGCCGTCCGCATCGACGACGAATTCGATCGTGACGTCGCCGGTGATGTTGTTTTCCTGCGCTTCCTTCGGATACTGCATCGATGCGCGCATCTGGTCGGAATTCGGACAGACCACCCCGACCTCGTGGCTGACCGACTTCGCCACCGGCGCCGGTGGCGCGACGACCGGTGCCTGCACGGCCGGCGCGGACTGCACGGGCGCGGCCTGATGCGTGATCGTTGCCTGCGGAGGCGCCTGCACCGGCACCTCCGCGGGCGGCACGAACGGCGGCGGCGGCAGCGTCGCTTTCGGTGGCGGCAGCTTGACCACCGGCAAGGGTGGCGGGGGTGGCGGCGGCTTCACCGGCTCGATGATGCGGGTTTCGATCGGATGCTGAATCACCTGCACGACCTTGGTCGCGAGGCCGTTGACGAGCGCATAAACCAGCAACACATGCAGCAGCAGCACGACCGCGATGCCGCCGAACCGGCGCACCGGGTTCCGCTGTTTCCCGCCGAACTGCCGCGGGCGCCCGGGCATCGCCGGTCCACCACCGGACGCGAACACGCCGTCCTCGATCTTGATACCCACCTTCAGTCCCCCAATGCGAATGTCGCCGATGCACGATGCCCCACGGCCCGGATGACGGCAGTGTTTGATTCGATACCCGGAAAACCAGAATTGCTAATTCCAGAAAATGCGTTTCCCGCCCGTCGATCGCTCGACACGGGAAAATTACTGCTTATCGAAATTGATTAGATTCCGGAAAATAAAACGGATGCCCGTCCGCTCGAACAGCAGTCGGTGGAGCGCAGCCCTACCTCGATCACACGGATCAAAATGGAAGATATTCTGAAAGGAATGAATACCTCAATAACCGCCGCTCCTTGATTGCGAACAATATCAAGAAAAAATTTTGACCGTCAAACTTTTTTTGATGAAACATTCAAAGTTTGATTAGATCAAACTTACCGCTCTTATAACTCAAACTTTAAAAGTTTCATCACATCAAACATTCCCAATTTCGGGGCATCGGCAATCCAGACAAGTTTGATCACATCAAACTTTCACGTTGTTTTATTCGTCCTGCAGCGATGTTTACCGAAGCAGGAGTCCACTCGAGCGAGGTCGATATCCGGCCGCCGGAAGTCGTCGACGAACCACGCTCTCACGCGCCATGTGTTCCATCAGGCACCGCGCGCCTCGTACATTCCGGCGGATTTCAGGTTGCGGTTCGAAGCAAGCGGCCGATCCGGCCGTCGGCGCGCAGGTTTTACGCGCAGCGATCGGCCATTACGCATAACAGCCCGGATGACGCGACCTGCAGAGAATGACCGACCGCGACGCCACGCATCGCACGGAGCCGAGTGTTTTTCTTGTTTTCAGAAGACAAATTGAATTAGCAAGTCATTTCAATTTACCCACCCTCCACCACATCAATATACGCAACGATCATTTGCCGTGCCAAAAGGCGATCGATAAAGTCTCTCGCCACGCCACCGGCCATTACTCGCGAATACGGCATCTGAAAGAGAAATCGATTCATTCGACTGATTTCAGATCGCGTCCGTCATTCCGGGAGCACGCATCAGACGCTGGAATTGCGCGAACGAAAAGGGGGTTGCGAGTCGATATGCCGCCGTGA
Organism: Burkholderia sp. Ac-20345; assembly: GCF_017104825.1. Taxonomy (NCBI): domain Bacteria; kingdom Pseudomonadati; phylum Pseudomonadota; class Betaproteobacteria; order Burkholderiales; family Burkholderiaceae; genus Burkholderia; species Burkholderia sp. Ac-20345. The sequence continues at coordinate 33,086 of NZ_JAAGPO010000023.1, forward strand.
GCGGCGTGGATGCCCGGCAACTGCCAGCCATTGAACTTGCTCGTCAACATACTTGAAGATGCAAAACACGTCGCTCTACATCATGAGAGGGAGCGCGATTGCGCTCTGCCTGTCCGGCCTCGCGACAACATGGATGCCCGCAGCGGCGCAGGAAGCCGCGTCGAGCGCAGCTGTCGTCAGTGCTCTGCCAAATCCGGCCAGCGCGGCCGCATCAGCGCGCAGCGCGGATACGACGCAAAAGCCTGTCGCCGCATCGCTGAAAACGTTCGTCGTGACGGGTTCGCGCATTCCACGCTCCGAGAAGGAAGGCGCGACGCCCGTCACCGTCATTACCGGTCAGGAACTCGAATCGAAAGGGTACCGAAACGTCTTCGACGCGCTCCAGTCGCAAACCCAGAACACGGGCTTCACGCAAGGCGCCGACTTCGGCAACACGTTCACGCCGGCCGCGAATGCGCTCAGCCTGCGCAGCCTGGGCCCGAATCACACGCTCGTCCTCGTCGACGGCCGACGCGTGGCCGACTATCCGATCGCGTACGACGGCAACGTCAACTTCGTGAACCTGGCCAACATTCCGTCGGCGATGATCGACCGGATCGAAATCCTGAACGGCGCGGCCTCCGCCGTATACGGCTCGGACGCGATCGCGGGCGTCGTCAACATCGTCATGAAAAAGCACATCGACGGCATCGAGGTCAACGTCAAGGGTGGCCGCACCTGGGACGGCGGTGGCGGCAACGGCCGGCTGCAGGTGTCGGGCGGCAAGGAATTCGGCGCGCTGAGCACGGTGTTCGGCCTCGAGATCAGCAAGACCAATCCGATATGGTCCGGGCAGCGCGACTTCATGTCGGCTTCGACGCTCGAAGGTGAAACGCCGACCAAGACCTGGGCCCGCCAGAACCTCGACACGGGCCGCTACGTCGGTGCCGCTGGCGCGTGCGGCCCGCTCGCGGGCGTCGGCGCATTCGGCGGCACGTCCCCCGTCAACACGCGCAATGGCGCGTACTGCGGTAGCGGCGGCGCGCAGCCGTCGTACTGGACGACGCAAACGAACAACGTCAGCGAGAACCTGTACGGCGGCGTCGAATACCGGCTGAGCGATCTCGTCACGCTGTTCGGCTCCGTGTCGACTGCCTGGAACCAGACGGAGAACAACACACGCGGCCCGAGCTGGACGTCGGCCGCGGCGACGACCGGTTACTTCTTCAACCAGGAAACCGGTGCGAACGAGGCGTGGACCAAGCGCATCTCGCCGCAGGAGATCGGCGGCGCATCGGTGTGGAACAAGCGCTGGGACGACGTCGCGGGCAACCTGATCACGGGCCTGCGCGGCAAGCTGCCCGACAGCAGCTGGAACTACGAGCTCACGTACAGCGCGTCCGGCTACCAGAGCCGCGCGACGGTGCCGCGCCTGCTGTCGAACGTCGACAGCTATTACCTCGGCCCGCAGCTCGGCACCGCGGCCGACGGCGCGCCGATCTACGCGCCCAGCGCCGCACGCTTCGCGACCCCGCTCACGCCGAACCAGTTCGCGTCGATGTACGGCGAATCGACCAGCAGGAACAACACGTGGACGCAGACCTTCAGCCTCGCCGCCAATGGCAACCTGTTCTCGCTGCCGGCGGGCCCCGTGCGTGCCGCCAGCGTGATCGAATACGGCACGCAGGGCTTCAGCAACGCCCTCGACCCCGCGCTCAATCAAGGCGTGTACTACAACTCGGCCGGCGCGACCGGTGCGAGCGGCAATCGCAAGCGCTACGCGGCCGCGGTCGAGTTGCGTATCCCGATCCTGAGCCAATTGACCGCTAACGTCGCAACGCGCTATGACGACTACTCGTTCGCCGGCACCCGCAACAACAAGCTCACGTACGATCTCGGGCTCGAATACCGGCCACTGCGCGAGCTGTTGCTGCGCGGCAATTACGGTACGAGCTTTCGCGCACCGGACATGAATTACATCTTCATGAGCCAGTCGAAAGGCTATTTCGAATCGACCACCGACTACTTCCGCTGCAACCAGTCGGGGAAATCGCTCGCATCGTGCGAATACGCGAACGTGTCGCCGGGCTCGAACTTCATTCAGAAGGGCAATGCGAACCTGAAGCCGGAAAACGGCAAATCGTGGGGTGCCGGCTTCGTGCTCGCGCCCACACCGGACATCGACCTGTCGGCCGATTACTACAACATCCGCATCGACAATCTCGTCACGACCATCGATCCGGACAATCTGCTGCGAACCGAATCCGCATGCCGTACGGGACAACTGAGCGCCAGTTCGCCCAACTGCGTGGACGCGCTGAGCCGCGTGATCCGCAACCCGCTGACGGCCGTGCTCGATCCCGGCGCGATCAACACGATCCTCGTGAACCCGATCAACGCCGCGATGGAAAAGACGACAGGCTTCGACCTCGGCGGCAAATGGCGCGTTCGCGCCGGCCGCGCGGGCACGTTCCTGTTGAGCGCCAACTTCACGAAGGTCCTCAGCCACAAGTACCAGCAATATACGAACGGCCCGGTGCAGGATCTCCTGCATTCGCTCGCGAACCCGACCGGCAACCCGGAGTGGCCGGACAAGCTCACGATGAGCCTGACCTGGTCGATTCCGAAGTGGACGTCGACGATCCAGGTCGAGCGCTACGGCAAGGTGCCGAATGCGGCCCAGACCGCGTACCTGACGCCGACCACGCTCGCGAACCTCAGCATCTCGCACCAGTTTTCGCGCGATACGTCGCTGACCTTCGTCATGAACAACGTGTTCAACACGATCAAGCACGACGATTCCGCCGGCTGGCCTTACTACACGGTCGGCTATTACATGCCTTACGGCCGTACCCTGTGGCTGGAATTCAGCCATCACTTCAGTTGATCCCCCCCCGTCCGCGCGGGCCCGCGCGCCGGGGCCGCGATTCAGCGGGACCCTGCGGCGCCGGCTGCCGCAATCGATGCGGCAGCCGGCGGTTGACGGCGACGCCACGCGCGACGCGTGGCGAGCAACGCCTGCCCCGCATCCGACGAAGTGAAGGCCTTGCCTACGAAGGCAACGCGCAGCGAATCAGGCGGCTGCCCCGCTCAACCCGTGCGCCGCACGTGCGCGCGTTCACCCGCGGCCCCCTCTTCCGCTAGCCGCCCCGCATAATCCCGCACGAACTGCGCGGCAATCCGCCCCGACCGCGCACCGCGTTCCAGCGCCCACTGCAGTGCCGGTTCGCGCGCCGCACGAATCTGCGCCGCATCGAACCCGGCCTCACCGAGCCGGCTTTCGACAACCGCCAGATACGCGTCCTGCGTGAACCCGTAGAACGTCACCCAGATCCCGAAGCGCTCGGACAACGAGATCTTCTCCTCCACCGCGTCGCCCGGATGCAGCTCGCCGTTCTCCGCACGCGACACGTTCGCGTTGTCGCTCGCCTGCTCGGGCATCAGGTGGCGGCGATTCGACGTCGCGTACACGAGCACGTTCGACAGGTCGCTCGCGACCGAGCCGTCGAGCACCGTCTTCAGTTCCTTGTAACCGGTCTCGCCCGCCTCGAACGACAGGTCGTCGCAGAACACGATGTATCGTTCGGGCCGCGCACGTACCATTTCGACGATCGCCGGCAGGTCGCTCAACCGTTCCTTGCCGACCTCGATCAGCCGCAGCCCGTGCGGCGCGAACGCGTGCAGGCACGCCTTCACGATCGACGACTTCCCGGTGCCGCGCGCACCGGTCAACAGCACGTGATTCGCCGCGAACCCGCGCACGAACTGCCGCGTGTTCCGTTCGACAATCGCCACCTGTCGCTCGACGTTGCGCAGCGCATCGAACGCGATGAGCGCGGGCGCCGCGACCGGTTCGAGCGGTGCTGTCCGTGGCCCGCCGTCGAAGCCGCGCCAGCGGAATGCAACGCCCGCGTCGAAATCGACGGGCGCCGGCTGACCGGTGCCCGCCAGCGCTTCGAGCGCGGTCGCGATCCGTTCGAGCTGGTGCGCGAGCGCCGGTGCACCGACGGATGCGCGAGCGGCCGGCAGCGCGGCCATCAAGCTCTGCATGTCGCGATCGCCGCTCATTGCCGCACTCCTTGCGATGCGCTCGCCTGCAACGGAAACCGCTGCGCGATCGCGACGCCGACGAGCGCCACGGCGCCGCCGATCAGGTGATACAGGCGCAGCGATTCACCGAGCAGCACGATCGCGCCGCCGGCCGTCATCACCGGCAGCAGGTTCATGAACATCGCGCAACGGCTCGGGCCGAGCAGCCGCACGCCCTGCATCCACAGATACGGCAGCACCACCGACGCCAGCACACCGGCATACAGGATCAGCGGCACGCTCGCACGCGTCGGCCACGCCGCCTGCGCGGGCAATCGCAGCAGCATCGGCACCATGAAGACGAGCGCGGCGAGCGCCTGCACGTAGGTCGACTGCCATGCCGGCAGCGCACCGATGCGCCAGCGCTTGAGCAGCACGCCGTACAACGCATACGCAGCCGACGCCGCCAGCATCAGCAGGTCGCCCGTGTGCACGCCGCGCGCGGCGATCGTCGTCGGGTGCCCCTCGGCGATCAGGTAGACCACGCCGGCGAGCGACAGCACCCCGCCGCCGACCATGCCCGCGCCCGGCGGATCGCCGAGCAGCAGCGAGCTGAGCAGCATCGTCATCAGCGGCACAAGCGCCGTGATGATCGCCATGTTGGTCGCGCTGGTCGTTTTCGCGGCCTCGTAGGACAGGCTCTGGAACAGCGCCATCGCGAGAAAGCCGAGCACCGCGAGCTTCGGCAGGTGCGCGACCAGCGCCGCGCGATTGCGCCACGCGGGGCGCAGCGTGAACACGCTCATCAGCGCGACGGCGAGCACCAGCCGGTAGAACGTGATCGCCGACGGGTCGATCGTCGACGCCGACAGCTTCGACACGACCACGTTGCCGGCCCACAGCGCGATCGCGCAGAAGGGAAACAGAAAAGGGGACTTGTTCATCGCATTTGACGGATTAATATCCTGACAGGGATCTGGCGTGGATGGGAACGCCATCGTGCCCGCCCGCCCAACTGCCTGTCTCACGCCAAAATGTCACGACTTGTCGCGAATCGGACACTCGAGTCCACCCCGCCCGGCGCACACCTGCGCTACGAATCGACGCCGATGCCCGTGTCGGCGATGGCGGCGACGTACGCGCACGGCACGTCGATCGCACCGCACCGGCATCGCCGCGCCCAGTTGCTCTATGCGATCGAGGGCGTGATGCACGTGCAGTCCGAAGGCGCGTCGTGGGTCGTGCCGCCGACGCGCGGCGTGTGGCTCGAAGCCGGTCTCGACCACACGGTGCAGATGAGCGGCGACGTGCAGATGCGCACCGTGTTCGTCGAGCCGGGCGCGGTCGAGCACCTGCCCGCGCGGAGCTGCGTCGTGGAAGTGCATCCGCTGTTGCGCGAGCTGATCCTCGCCGCGGTCGACGTGCCGCTCGACTATGCGCCGGGCTCGCGCCACGATCACCTGATGCACCTGCTGCTCGACGAGGTGACGGTCGCGCCGCTGCTGCCGCTGTACCTGCCGTGGCCGCACGACCCGCGCCTGCGCACGATCTGCGACGCGCTCGTCGCCGCGCCCGACGACCTGCGCACGATCGCCGAATGGGCCGACCTGCTCGGGCTGTCGGTCCGCACGCTCCATCGCGCGTTCCGGCGCGAGACGGGGCTCAGCTTTCGCCGCTGGCGCGAACAGGCGCGGCTGCTGCTCGCGCTCAAGCGTCTCGCGCACGGCGAGAAGGTGCTGACCGTCGCGATGGATCACGGCTACAGCAGCCAGAGTGCGTTCTCCGCGATGTTCAAGCGGCATTTCGGCGTGTCGCCGTCGGCGTTTTATGCGTAGGCACGGACGCCGTGAGCGATAGAATTGCGCTCATGAACACGACCAGCCAGCACCGTTTGTCTGCATCGACGCACGAATCCCGTACCGTGAATACGCACACGTGGGAACACGCGCCGATCGTCGATACCTGCATCGTTCAGGCCGGCTACGGCCATCTGCTCGTGTTGACGGCGGACGGCTCGCTGCATGGCGTCGATCTCGATACGGGGCGCCCCACGACGCTGTGTTCGGTGTCGTTACCGCCGCTCCCGCCTGCCACGGGTCACACCGCGTTCGGCACGCCCGCTTATCGCCTGCACGCTTCGCCTGACGGCCGGTACGCGGCGATCGTGACCGACTACGGGCGGCACGGCCTCGTCGTCGACCTCGCCACCGGCGCACCGACGATGCGGCTCGACGGCGGCGACTACTACCCGCATACCGTGCCGTTCAGTGCGTGCTTCCTCCGTCATCGCGATCGCACGATCTTCGTGCATCGCACCGCCTGGAACCGGCTCGATGCGGCCGACCCGGCCACCGGTGCATCGCTGACTGCGCGCGACATCGCGCCGTACACCAACGACGACCGGCCCGCGCATTTCCTCGACTACTTCCACGGCCGGCTCGTGCCGAGCCCCGACGGCAGCCGGCTGTTCGATGACGGCTGGGTCTGGCATCCCGTTTCGATCCCGCGCGCCTGGTCGGTCGCCGTGTGGCTCGACGCCAACCCCTTCGAAAGCGAAGACGGCGCATCGGTCGTCGACCTGACCCAGCGCGACGACTGGGACACGCCCGCCTGCTGGATCGACAACCGGCATATCGCGTACTGGGGGCTCGCCGACTGGGACGAGGACGAATTCGCCGAAACCGGGCAGGACGCCGGCGTACGCATCCTGGATGTGACCGTAGCCCTGCAATCGAACGACCGGCGCATCCCGATGGCGACCGAACCCGACCGGATCGGCGGCCTGTTCAGCGATGGCGCGTCGTTATATGTGGCGACGCCCGCCGGCACGACGATCTGGCGCATCGCCTCGGGTGCGCCGCTCGGGGCCCTTCCGGGCTTCGTCGCCCGGCGGCACGATCCGGTGCGCGGTTCGCTGATCGCATTCGATGCCGGCACCATCGCCGAATACCGGTTGCCCGGGCAGGCCGCGCACACCGCATGACGCCCGCCGTTACCGCGCCGCAATCCCCGCAATGAAAAACACGCACGCGGCTGCCGACGCCACCGTGCGCACGTGATTCCACATCGTCCAGTCGTGCACGTAGCGCGTCCACAGCGCCGCGCCGTGCGCGGTCGACGGATCGGCCGCGGCAAGCGCATCGTTGAGCGGCACGTTGACAGCCATCGTCACCGCGAACATCCCGAACACGTACAGCACGCCGCCCGCGACCGCCGCCATCGCGCCCGGCTGGTTACGATCGAGCAGCGCGATCACGACCAGTGCAAGCGCCATCAGCGTCGTGACGAGGAACAGCGGCATGAACGGCGAACGCACGATGTCGACGTTGATCGCGTTCATCGCGGCCACGCCGGCATGCGGCGCGATCCGTCCGAGCGACGTCATCACGAACGTCGAGAACGCGAAATACACGCCGGCCATCAGCCCGCAGCCGATGGCCGAGCCCCACAGCAATGCGGCAGTCACGAACGCGATCATGATCGTGCGCTCCACACGCCGGTCGCGGCCGTCGCGCGCGCATAGTCGGCGAAATCGCGTGCCGGCCGCCCGAGCGTCTCTTCGATGCCATGCGTCACCGCGCTGTTGCGCCCGTCGAGCACCACGCCGAACAGATCGTCGAGCAGCGCGACGATCGGCTCCGGCACGCCGACCTCGCGCAATCCGGCAACGAACGCATCGGCCGGAATCTCGCGATAGGCGACCGGCCGGCCAGCGGCCCGTGCGATTTCGCCGACCGCTTCGGCAAACGTCAGCGCGCGCGGGCCCGTGACCTCGATCACGCGGTTCGCAAAACGCGCATCGGTGAGTGCGGCCACCGCCACGTCCGCGATGTCGTCCGCATCGACGAACGGCTCGCGCACCGCGCCGGCCGGCAACGCGACTTCGCCGGCCAGCACGCCGTCGATCAGGTAGCCCTCGGAGAAGTTCTGGTTGAACCAGCTCGCGCGCACCACGCCCCAGCCGACACCCGACGCCTGCAACGCGGCCTCGGCAGCCTGCGCGCGGGGCTCGCCGCGCCCGGACAGCAGCACCACGCGCTCGACGCCGCTTTCCCGCGCGAGCCGCGCGAATGCGGCGATCGCGTCCACCGCGCCTTCGACGGCAAGGTCCGGCTGGTAGGTCACGTACGCGGCTGATACGCCTTCCAGCGCGGCGGGCCACGTCTCGGGCGCCGTCCAGTCGAAGCGGACGGCCGACGTGCGCGACACGGACCGGGTCGCCATGCCGCGCGCGCGCAGCCGTGCATCGACGCGGGCGCCCGTCTTGCCCGAACCGCCGACGATGAGGATGGGAAGTGCCGACATGACCGTCTCCTTTGACTAAAATGCGAGAACGTCTCGCGTTTTAAAAACACGATAGACTCTCGCATTAGCAACGTCAAGTTTTTCCGGAGGCGGCATGGGCCGACAAAAATCGGGGCAGAACGACGAGCCCGAAGCGGCGGCAGCGGACGCGCCGGCGCGCGCGCGGCTGGTGCCGACGCAGCAGCGCAGCCGCGAGCGGTTCGAGCGCATCCTCGCGTGCGCGTCGGAAGTGATGATCGAGAAAGGCTGCGACGCGTTCCGGATGAGCGACATCGTCGAACGCACAGGCATCTCGTTCGGTTCGCTGTATCAGTACTTTCCGGACAAGGCGGCCGTGATCGGCACGCTGGCCGAGCGCTACAACGAGGCCGGGCACGACTGCGTGCGGCGCGACCTGGCCGCGATGAAGACGCTCGACGACCTGCACGCCACGCTCGCCCGCATCACGGACAGCTACTACCGGATGTTCGTCGACGAGCCGCTGATGCGCGACATCTGGCGGGCCACGCAGGCCGACCGCGCGCTGCAGGCGCTCGACCGGGCGGACGGCGAGTTTCTGGCGGGGATGTTCGCGGATGCGCTGGGAGAAGTCGCGCCCGGCACCCCGCAGGCGCAACGGAGCGCATTCGCCGAGCTGATGATGATCCAGATCGCGGCGGCCGTGCGCCATGCGATCACGCTGCCGCCGAAGGCGGCGCGACAGATCCTTGCGATGTTCAAGCGGGGGCTACCGCGGGATCTGTCGGTGCTGGGCGCGTAGTCGTGTCAAACGAAGTGCGCGGCCGGCACCGACTTCACACCGCGCCTACCGGATACGGAATCGGTCGCCCATCGACGCATCGCACGACATCCGCCGACGGCAAACGAGCCTGACGTTCGTCACGGCATGACTGGCGGATGGTAGCTGAGCGTGCTCGCGAAGGCCCAGAGCATGAAAATCACCAAAGGAAGATGCACCATCAGCTGCGTGAACGTGAACCCCACGATGTCGCGGGCACGCAGCCCGAGCACTCCGAGGAGCGGCAGCATCCAGAACGGATTGACCAGGTTCGGCAAGGCCTCGGCCGCGTTGTAGACCGTCACCGCCCAGCCCAGATGGACGTGCAGCAGTTTTGCCGCTTCGATCACGTAGGGCGCTTCGATGATCCACTTGCCACCGCCGGACGGAACGAAGAATCCGAGGACCGCCGAGTACACCCCCATCACCGCGGGAAACGATGATTGCGAGGACAGCGCGACGAAGAAATGCGCGAGATGATCGGAGAGCGGCAGCCCTGCAGGCGCCGACGCCTTGGTCAGGATGTAGGCGATCCCGCCGTACAACGGAAACTGGATCAGCACACCTGCAACCGATGGCACGGAACGCGCGACGGCATTGAGGAATCGCCTCGGCCGCCAGTTCAGCAGCATGCCCAGCATCAGGAACAGGAAGTTGTACGTGTTCAGATTCGAAATCGCGATCATCGGATTTTTCGTCGCGAACGTGTGCGCAACCCAGATCGACCCGATCGCCACGATCGCGAGGGTGATGAGCGGGCTGTACTCGAGCCAGTCTCCCGGGCGAGTCGGGCGCGGGATCGTCGCGTGGGCCTCGTCGAGATGAATCCCGAGCGCCGCCGCCGTCTTTGCACGCGTGCCGCCGGGCGCGGACAGCCAGGCAACCAGCAGCGAAACGACCGTCAGCACGGCAGCCATCAACATCGACTGCGGCAGGAAGATGGTTTCCGCGAAGGGAATGACGCCGGAGATGGCGAGCAACGTCTTGGGCAGACTCTCCGGATTCGCCTGCAGTTGCGATGCGGACGAGCTCAATCCCAGTGCCCACGTCGCCCCCATGCCGAGATAAGCGGCCGCGCCCGCTGCCCGGTAGTCCATGTGCAGATCGGCGCGACGCGCCAGTGCCCGAACCAGAAGGCCGCTGAAGATCAGGCTGATCGCCCAGTTGAACAACGATGCGACGATACTGACGAACGCGACGAACGTCACGGCCGCCCGGCCGGACGACGGCAAACGCGCGAGCGCGCCGATCAGTTTCGACGCGGGTGGCGATACCGCGACGACATAACCCGAAATTGCAACGATCGCCATCTGCATCGTGAACGGGATGAGACTCCAGAAGCCGTCGCCGAACGCCACGCCGACCTGCCTGATCGGCGCGCCGATTGCAGTCGCGCCCACCGCCACGACTACGACGGCGATCGCAGCGAAGATATAAGCGTCCGGGAACCACTTCTCCGACCAGCGCGCCACGCCGGCGGCCATTCGCTCGAGCGTGCCTTCACGGTCCGTCGCCGGCGCATCGACGCGCGGCACCTCCATCAGATCCTTCATTCTGGTCTCCTTGTCCATCAACACACTAGTTTGATTTTTCATAGACCTGGATGGCAGCAGCCAGGTCTTCCATCGCGGTACCGACGGCCTTGAACACCGTCCTCCGGCTGTCATTCGGCCTGCCTTTCGCTTCGCCCTTGCACAATGCCGACAATGTCCGGTTCAAGTCGCCGATCGCCATGACACCGCGCGACAGCGGGCCCAGGAGATCACCGGATTTTTGTGGCGCCTCGTCCGTATCGACGTAGATCTCCGCATTCCGGAAGCAATCGTCGTCGGCCTCGCGCATGCGCGGCGTAAAACTGCCGATCAGGTCGAGATGCGATCCCGGTGCGAGCCATTCGCCGCGGACGATCGGTTCCGTCGCAAGCGTCGCACAACTAACGATGTCCGCGTGCCTGACGCTCTTCTCGAGATCGGTAACGGGCACCGCGTTGAAGCCGAGACCGGTCAGCCGGCCGATCAGGTCGGCCACTGCCCGGGGGTTCCTGTCCCAGACTTCGACGTCCGAAATCGGCAACTGGCTGCGATACGCGAGCGGAATCAGGCTGCCGACTCGTCCGGCGCCCAGCAGGACGAGACGCGACGCATCCTGACGGGCCAGATAGGTCGCGGCCAGTGCCGATGCAGCCGCGGTGCGGCGTGATGTGATCTCGTCCCCGTCCAGCTGCGCAAGCGGCTTTCCCGTCCGCCCGTCATAGAGCACATAAGTCGAGTGCAACCCGGGTAATCCGTGCCTCGCATTACCCGGGAAGATATTGACCGTCTTGATGCCCAGATAGCCGTTGTCTTCCCACGCAGGCATGATGAGAACCGTGCCCTCGTCCTCACCGCCGGAATTGACGGCATGCGCATGGCGAAGCGGCACGTTGCAACCCTCGACGAACGCTTGCCTCAAGCGCGATACCAGCGATTCAAAATCCAGTGCATCGCGTGTTGCCACGGCGTCAAAGTATTTCATGGTGAACATTTCCTTAGGCGGGTTCATGCATCGATGGCAACGTCGGTTGCCGGAATGGCCTGGCAGGCGAGACACACATCCGGTTCATCGGGCCCGTGCCCGCTCAAATGCGCGACTTCGCCCGATACGACCTTGACCGCGCAGCTCTCGCACTGTCCGACACGGCAACCGCTCGGCACGGCGACCCCGAGCGACTCCGCGAACGACAGCAGGCTTCCGTCGCGAGGCGTCCAGGTGGCAACGCGACGCGATCGGGTGAACTGGACGACGAATCGCTTCGACGGGTCGGGCGCCGGCCTGGACGGCGACCTGAACGCCTCCTTGAAGATGTCGAAGGGCGGAACACCACGTTCGATCAATCCCGCGGTAATCGCCTGCATCATCGGTTCCGGGCCGCACAAATAAAACCGTGCGCGCCGTTGAATCAGATCGTCACTGACTACGTCCGCCGTCAGATAACCCTTTATCTGGTAAGCGCGCCCGAGTACCTCGTCGTGCGGCTGGTTGTAGCAGTTGACGACTTCCAGCTTCGGCAGCCGCTGCTTCAATATCTCGATGCGCTCGCGGAATGCGTGCGTCGTGCTGTTCAGGTTTGCATAGAAGAGTCTCGATTCCGGCGCCTGCGCCCCCCGATCCCGGATCGACTCCAGATAGGAGATGAATGGCGTGATGCCGATGCCGCCCGCGAACATCACGACGGGTTGCTTCGACGCCGGCGGTACGATGAAGGTACCGGCGGGAGCGCCGAGCAGAACGGGATCTCCCACCTTGAGCGATCCATGTATGTAGGAGGACATCGCACCTTCGAACGGAACACCCTCCCCAGTTCTGCCTTTCTGGTGGCGCACCGAGATGGAGTAAGTCCGGCGATCGTCTTCGCAGGCGGCTCCCGTCAAGGAATAGGCGCGTGTCGTACCGCCGTCGCCAAGCGTCGGAACGTGCACGGTCACGTGCTGCCCGGGCAAGTAGTCCGGCAATGCCCCTCCGTCCGACGCCCGGAACGTGACGGTTCGCACGCCGCTCGTTTCCTCGTGTATGGCCGATACGACAAAATCCCGCAGCCCTTTCCACGAACGGCGCAACGGATCGATCGACGGGTCCGGACGGATGCGGCAGCGGACGGAACGCAGCGGCGAGGAGCCGCTCACCGGGTCGAGTCTGGCCGCCGAAACAAGCCGATTGAAGTTGCTGTTGTTTCGCCCCTCCACGGCGAGCGAATCCATGCCGATCTCGTCGCAGGCCTGCCACCAGCCGTATTCGGCCACGATCACGTCGTGCGCAAGCTCCGGCACGAGACGTGCCCTGAAGCGCGCCGTGCCGTTCGTCGTTTCGATCAGGAACCAGTCGTCATCGACGATGCCGTGTTCCGCCGCCAGATCGTCATTGAGTTCCGCCACGGGGTACGGCGCGCGACGGCGCAGGCTCGGGAGCCCGCGGTGCTGACTGTGGCAGTAGTACCCGTTCTTCATCGAAGTCAGCGTGCAAGGGAATCGGCGGCGATCGTTCGCCTCCCCGCCCTGTCCATGCTGCGGCGGCACATATCGGGGAACCGGCGGGTAGCCGTGACGATGCAACTTCTCGGAATACAGTTCGACCCGCAACGTCTCCGTGTTGAAACCGCGTGCGCCGTCAGGTGTCGACGACGCGTATCGACGCTCGCATTGGGTCAACGGCCTGGATATGCCCTCCGGATGCGCGCGCAGCGACGCGACGTCCAGCCCGAGCGGCTCGAGCACATGATTCCATCCCGCCTCGATGCTGCCGCCGAAGAACCGGTCCTTCATGCCGAGCCGAACGGCCAGATCGAGGACGATGTCGTAGTCGGCACGGCTTTCCCCTCTCGGCGGCACCATGCGCTGTCTCAACTGGACGAGTTCGACCGCACGCTCGTTGATCTCGAAACCGAGCCGCAAGCCTTCCCGCTCCCACGGTGTGTTCACGGGCAGCAGGATGTCCGCGTAGCGGGACGACGGCGTCTCGAATAGATCGCAGTGAACGTGAAAATCGAGCGCGCAAAGCGCATCGTGGGCGATGCCGCCATCCGCCTGGGACAGCACCATGTTCGTGCCGAACGCGAACAGCGCGCGTATCCGATAGGGCTCCGCGTCGAGAATGGCGCAATAGACGTCGCGTGCCGTCACCCAACCCTGGGACGGCGGACCGAGCGGTCGTTCCGCCAGGCCGAGCGCCTTCGCGCGTTGCCGCGGGTCCAGCATCGCGTAACTGCTGACCGCATTGGCCGGCTGCTTCGTCCATTCCCGATTGGAGCCGCGCGTATCGAACGCGCCCGTCAACGCATACAGCGTCGCAATGGATCGCTCCGTCTGCGTGGCATTGGTGTGCATCCCCACGCCGGACCACGCGTGATAGGCAATTCCCTGCCCGGGATGCAGCATTTCGGCAGCCTTCATGATGTCGGCTGCATCGACGCCGGTGATCGTGCTTGCGTGTTCCGGCGTATAGGCTGCGAGCGTACGCGAATAGAGATCGAACGCAGGCGTGCATTCCACCTGCCTGCAACGGCCGGTCGAGTCCGTGACGCCGACGTGGCGCGTGCCGCTCATCAACAGATCGGAGAGTGCCGTACCGGCTTCCTCTTCAACCAGTTCCAGCCGATCGAGCGTCTGGTTCCAGAGTGCGTACCGATTGCCCGATGCGTGTGCGTCGATATCCCGCTCACGCAGAAACCGTCCGGTATCGGCACGCACCAGCAACGGGCCGTTCGTCCATCTCCGCACGAAGGTATCGTCGACGTTGCCGATCTCGATCATCTGCCGCGCGATGGCCATCGCGAGCGCACCATCGGTTCCGGGATTGACTCGCAGCCACAGGTCCGCCTCGCGTGCGAGGGGCGTCGGCCGCGGATCGACGACGATCAGCTTGGCCCCTCGGCGGCGGCCTTTTGCAATCGCATCGGCTTGGGCCAGCCACGTATTGGCGGGATTGTTGCCCCACAGAACGATGAGATCGGCATGCTGATAATCCGCGGTCGGCATGCCGCAGCCGAACGTGAAGACATGCGCGCTGTCCTTGTGCCAGTTGCATATCTCGGTCGCGTAGCAGATGTTCGGACTTCCGAACAACCAGACGAATCGTTCGACCCAGTCGATACTGTCGCTCATCGGTGTTCCGCTCGGCGTCGTGACGCCGAACGCCACCGATTCGGCACCGTTCTCGCGCTTGAAATGCGCAAGACGCTCGGCGATCTCGGACAGGGCCTCCTCCCAGTCGATGCGCTTCCAGCCCGGATCGGCGGACCCCTTGGGCCGGGTCCGCCGCATCGGATACAACACCCGGTTCGGGCTATGCACGAGTTCAGGTGCGGCTTTCCCCTTCATGCACATCGCATGGCCGGTCGGATGCGTTTCGTCGGGCCGCACCTTGATCATCAGGTCGCCACGCACGACGTTGATCGTGCCGCACCGTGACCGGCACAACGTGCAATAGCCTTTTTTCTCCTGCGTTTCCATCAGTTTGCATCGTCCGCTTCATGTTTGACTCCATGCTAAGAAGCGGAACGGGCCATGACAAATTCATCCTTTTGATGCTTTGATATATATTGAATCAATATCGCGCGACCCGATCCGGTGTACCGTTCGGACCCTCGAGGCGGCGCCTTTCCGCAACCGCCCGGATTTCTCGGAGCCTCGCCCGTGAGCACGCACATCACCGTCCGCCAGATCGAGTATTTCGTCTCCGTTGCCGACACCGGCCAGATTTCGCAGTCGGCCAACCTGTGCTCGGTATCCCAGTCGTCGATGACCATCGCGCTGAAGAATCTCGAGGACATGGTGGGCGTCACGCTGCTTCAGCGTCATTCGAGAGGGGTGCGACTGACACCGGCAGGCGAGCGATTCCTGCGTCACGTGCAACACGCGACCCTGTCGATCGATCGCGCCGTGGCGGCGGCGCAGGAAGAGCCCGAGCAGATCTCGGGGCATGTGCGTATCGGCGTGACCGAAACCATTTCGGCTTATCTGATGCCGTCGCTGATGTCGGTCATTTCCCAACGGTTCGGCAACCTGAGCGTGAGCATCGTCGAAAGCGAGCGCGAAGCGATCGAGGAAATGCTCGTCGATGACCGCCTCGATATCGCACTGCTGCTGGTGTCGAATACCGCTGAGATTCGGGATTTGAAATACGAGACGATGCTTCGCTCGCCTCGCAGGCTGTGGACCCATCCGGATCATCCGCTGCAGGAAGCGCATCGGGTCACGCTGGAGGACGTCGCGCGCGAAAACTACCTGCTCCTGGACATGGACGAGCACCTGCGCACCGTCGGCAAGTATTGGGGAAGCTACGGCATCACGCCGAACGTCTGGATGCAGAGCAAATCGATCGAGGCCGTAAGAAGCCTCGTGGCGCTCGGACAAGGCGTCACGATCCTCTCGGATCTTGTCTATCGCCCCTGGTCTCTGGAAGGAAACCGGATCAGCCGCCGCAATCTTAGTGTGACCGTACCGACGATGGATGTCGGTGCGGTATGGCGACGGGGCGGTGCAACGTCGACGCCGTGCCGTGCGCTACTGGAATTGTTTCGGTCGTGGAAAAAGAGCGCGCGATAGACGCGCGCCATGCCGACGACGGCGCGCACAATTCTCACGATGTTCAAGCAGATATTTCCGGAAGATTTACCGGTGCCTGACAGCCAGGATGTGCGTGAACCATCAAACCGGGACATTCCGATTTCCCGCTTGAAACAAAATATTCGTTAATACAATTACATAAATCCATACGGGCGCAATCCGAGACCCCGGCGCTCGAATCCCTGATTTTCCTTCCAGATCGACTCGATACCCCGCCGCTCCCGAGAGCATGGGTCTTTCGCCTTTCTTGCAGGGCAGTCCACTTCGTGACGCGGCGCTCGTTTCGCCTAGTTGAACTTCCCGATGCTTTATTCAGCGCTCCGGCGAGCAGATTCCACCGAAGTCAACAAATCGCAAGATGGTTAACCGAAATCGGTTAATTCAACGAAATGCCGATGCAGAATGGAATCGATTTCAAAGATAATTCCCATCATTCACCTGCATTACAGTTTACTTTCCGAGTTTTCTTCCGTTAAGCTTACGGCACGCTTTTAAACTCACCCAATATATCGATGAACCCCAAATCCAAAGCAACCCGAATTAAACCGATCGATTATTGATCGTTTTAAAAATAAAATGAGACTGAATAAATCCATAAAAACCGGCAAGCCATCATGTGATTGACCGGGCTCTCCGTGCGTCGCCCGGCGACATGTGCCTGCCGCCCCGACCACGTCTCTTTGGCATCGCGATTCAGGTTGCGCGGGACGGGCCCGATCATAGGGCCCGGCCGGCGCCGCACCGCTATCGCGGACTTCAAACTCACACTCTTGCGAGCGCTGACAATGGACGACTTTTGCCGCGCGAACTTGCCCCCTGCCGAAGATTGGCCGGCGTTTGTCTTTGAGTTGCCGGGGCTGCAGTTTCCGCCGTTTCTCAATTGCGCCGCCGCGCTGCTCGATATCGCAGTCGATGAACGGGGCTGGGGCGATCGCGTTGCGATCAGGACCGAGTCGGGCATCACGTGGTCGTATCGCGAATTGCGCGATGCCGGCAACCGGATCGCCAACATGCTGGTGCGCGATGCGGGCCTGGTGCCCGGCAATCGGGTGCTGTTGCACGGCACCAATCACCCGATGCTGGCCGCCGCGTGGTTCGGCGTGGTCAAGGCCGGCGGTGTGGCCGTCGCGACGATGCCGAAGCTGCGCGCGGGAGAACTGTCGACCGTCATCGGCCGAGCCCGGGTCACGCACGTGATCTGCGAAGCCGGGCTGTCGGCCGAGCTCGACGCGGCGATGGCGCGCATGCAGTGGCGCGGCGACGTTCGGCGCTACGAGACGGACGACATGCATCCGCACGCGCGCTGGCTCGACGGCTATTCAGCGGCATTCGCGGCCGCCGACACGCGTGCGGACGATCCTTGCCTCATCGCGTTCACGTCGGGGACGACCGGGGAACCGAAGGCCACCGTCCATTTTCATCGCGACGTGATGGCGGCCTGCCACTGCTTTCCGCAACACGTGCTCAGGCCCACGGCCGATGACGTCTTCTGCGGGTCGCCGCCGCTTGCGTTTACGTTCGGCCTCGGCGCGCTGTTGCTGTTTCCGATCAGTGTCGGCGCGAGCGTCGTGCTATTGCAGAAAGCGAGCCCGGAACGGCTGCTGGCCGCCGTCGACCGGCATCGGGTCAGCATCCTGTTTACGGCGCCGGCGGCCTATCGGGCCATGCTCGACCATCTCGACAGGCATGACGTGACGTCCCTGCGCAAATGCGTGTCGGCGGGCGAGGCGCTCCCGTCGTGGACGCGCGACGCATGGCAGGCATGCACCGGCCTGCACCTGATCGACGGAATCGGGTCGACCGAGATGCTGCATATCTTCGCGTCCACCGGCGACACCGGCACGAAGGACGGCTCAATCGGCAAGGCGGTGCCCGGTTACCGCCTTGCCATCGTGGACGAGCACGGCCAATGCCTGCCGCCCTACGAAATCGGCTATCTGGCCGTGCAGGGGCCGACCGGGTGCCGCTACCTGAATGACGCGCGGCAACGCGACTACGTCAAGCACGGCTGGAACCTGACGGGCGACAGCGCCTACCTCGATGAGGATGGCTATCTGTTCTATCAGGCACGCGCGGACGACATGATCATCAGCTCCGGCTACACGGTGTCTCCCGGCGAAGTGGAGCAGGCACTGCTGCGCCATCCGGATATCGCCGAGTGCGGCGTCGTCGGACAAATCGACGAATTGGGTGGCACGCTCATCTGCGCGCATGTGGTGCTGCGACCGGGCGTCGGCGGCTCGGACGCGTTGACGACCCAACTGCAGCAGCACGTCAAGAACGTGATCGCACCGTACAAATGTCCGCATCGCGTGACCTATCACGCCGCCAGCTTGCCACGTAACGAATCGGGCAAATTGCGTCGCGCCGTGCTCCGGCAGGCGGGTCATGGCGCGACGCGTCCCCTGAATCAAACCGTCCAGAACGAGCACGCCCTATGAAAATTCTCGGAGCCGCGGTGGCCATTCCGGACCCCGCGACCACCGCGCAATCCTACGCCAACGACTACGCGATCAAGGCAGCCAGGCAGGCGCTGCTGCAAGCCGGTTGCCTGCCGTCGGAACTGGACCTGATCGTCAGCCTGTCGATTTCTCCCAGCCGGATGGCGGACGCGCCGACGATCGCCGGGCCGCGGCTGGCGCACCCGGTACAGCGCGACCTGCGTGCGCGACATGCGGCCGTGTTCGATCTGCTCGACGCCGACTGGACGCTCGCCCTCGATCTCGCGCACAGCCATTGCAAACAGCTCGGCTATCGACGCGCGCTCGTCGTTCGCGCGGAGGCGCTCGCGGACGTCGAACAGGTGGCCACGAGCGGCTTCGCCGACGGCGCGGGAGCGATCGTCCTGACGCCTGCCGGGCAGGACCGCGATCATGCCAGCCGCTACGCGGACCTCGACGCGCCGCCGTTCGCGACGCTCGACGCCCTTCCCGCCCGGCGCGTGAACGGCATCCTGTCGCTGGCCCGCTTCGAGAGCCGGTTCGATCACGCAACCGGCCGATTCGACGCCGAACCGGCCAATGCGGCCACCGCGGTGCGCGCGATGGTCGACGCGGTGCAGAGCCGCATCGACCGGCGCGCCACCTCGCTGTTTTGCGAATCGTGGTTGAGCGGATGGCCATCGATCGCCGTCGGCGTGAGCCGCGATTTCCACGTCGATGTCGTCGCCGGTTCGACGGACATCCCGAACCCGTTCCAGTTGCCGGCGTGGCTCTCGTCCCGCGTCGCACATTCGATGTCGTTGCGTGACGATGAACGTACGGTGGTCGCCATGACGCTGGATCCGTTCAGGCCGCGCATCGCCTGCAGCACGATGGAGATCTGATAGTGCACAACGTCCGAATCGCAAGTCTCGCCTGCCGCCTGCCGGCACGCCAGGTGCCCAACGACGATCCCGTGTTCGCGGGCGTCGAGCCCATTCCGCCGGAATGGTGGCAATTCTGGGGTATCGAATCGCGCTACATGATCGATCCCGATGCCGGCGAATCCGAGCTTGCGCTGGCCGAGCGCACAGCCCGCGACGCACTCGCCCGTGCCGGCGTGGAAGCCGCCGATCTCGATCTGGTGCTGTTCAACATGACGTCGCCGTTCGTCTCGCTCGCCGACGGCCGGCGCCGTTTCGCGCCGCGGCTTGCACGTACGCTGCGCGACCGGCTCGGTGCCACGCGCGCGCTCGACGCCGATGTCGAGATGGAATGCGCGAGCTTCGTGCTGCAACTGCAGATCGCCGCCAACCTCATCAAGCAGGGACGGGTGAAGCGTGCGCTGGTGTGCTCGTCGGAGCGCATGTCGGCCGTGGTCGACTACACCAGCAAATCGTCGACGAACTTCGGCGACGGCGCGGCCGCGGCCGTGCTCGTCGCCGAGCCGGCCGATCCCGACGGTGCCGACTGGCTGGATGCCGCGTATCGCAGCGATGCAACCCACTACGACCTCGTGACGATGCAGTGGCGTAACGCCCGCGCCGCGACGGACGACGGCGCGGCAACCGACGCCGACAACCCGTTCGGCGTGTATTTCACGCTCAAGCCCGAAGCGCAGGAGGCGATCGCCCGCTTCATGCCCGTGGCCATTCCCGATATCGTCGAGCAGTTGTTGCACCGGAGCGGAACGGACATCGCCGATGTCGATGCGATGGTGTTCCA
This sequence comes from Burkholderia sp. Ac-20345, assembly GCF_017104825.1. Classification (NCBI taxonomy): domain Bacteria; kingdom Pseudomonadati; phylum Pseudomonadota; class Betaproteobacteria; order Burkholderiales; family Burkholderiaceae; genus Burkholderia; species Burkholderia sp. Ac-20345. The sequence continues at coordinate 53,422 of NZ_JAAGPO010000023.1, forward strand.
TCAGCCGTCTGCCCTGCTCGTGCGCGCATGGGCCCAGCGGCTCGGGCTCAAGCCCGACCAATACGTGATTCGCGTGGCCGATTGTGCGTGCCTCGTGTCGGCCGCCGTGCCGTTTGCACTGTACGAGTCGATCCGCGAAGGCGTGATCCGGCCGGGATCGTTGGTCGTGCTTGCCGGCGCAGGCGCAGGCTGGGGCTTCGGCGCGCAGTTGTGGCGCTGGGGCGAAACCGTCGTGACCGATGCGGGCGATGCCGTCGACGCCGTGACAGAGCAGGAGGTGCAGGCATGACCGCCAGACTCGTCATCGCCGGGATGGGCCACGCGCTGCCGGACCGGATCGTCAGCAACGACGAAGTCGCCGGCATGATCGACACCAGCGACGCGTTCATTCGCGAACGAACCGGCGTCGTGGCACGACGCTATCTCGCGCCCGATCAGCATCTGGCGGATCTCGCGTGCCCGGCCGCGGAACGGGCGATGGCCGACGCCGGCGTCACGGCGCACGACGTCGACCTGCTGATCGTCAATACGCTGTCGCCGGATCATCACGATCCGTCGCAGGCCTGCTACATCCAGCCTCGGCTGGGATTGCGGGAGATTCCGTGCTTCGATATCCGCGCGCAATGCAGCGGCGGCCTCTACGGGATCGAGATCGCGCGCCATTTCCTCGCGAGTGGCCTGTACCGCAACGTGCTGCTGATCTGCGCCGAGGCGCTGTCGCGGCGAATCGACACCAGCAATGCCGGCCGCAATCTGTCGATCCTGCTGAGCGACGGCGCCGCCGCGATGCTGCTGCAAGCGACGGACCACCCGGCGCACGGGCTGATCGACCTGACGCTCGGCGCCGACGGCACCCAGTTCGACCTGCTCAGCACCGAAGCGCCCGGCGCGCGACGCCCACGCTTCATCGACGCAGACGACCTCGCGGTCGGCCGGCACCATTTCCGGATGAAAGGCGGGCCGATGTTCGAAGACGCCACGCGGCGCATCGTCGACGCGTGCCGGCAGATGCTCGACAAGCACCGGCTGACGCTGTCGGATATCGGTCTGGTCGTACCGCACCAGCCGAACCTGCGCATCCTCGACGCGGTCATCGGGCAACTCGGGCTGCCCCGCGAGCGGTGCATGATTTCCGTCGATCAGCTCGGCAACATGGCCAGTGCGGCGTTTCCGGTTGCGCTCTCCCTCGCGCGCGAGCAAGGCCGCATGCCGAGCGGGCAGCTCAACCTCCTCGTGACCTACGGCGCGGGCGCGACATGGGCCTGTGCGCTCTATCGGAGCTGAACGACATGCTGATCGCTACCCCGGGGTGGATCGAGCCGCGGCTGGCCCTCGTCGGCACGGCTGACGTGCCGCTGTACGTGATCGTCAACGACGAGGCAGCGACGCTGATCGAAGGCGGCCTGAGCGGCATGACGGAGCTCGTATGGCAGCAGCTTCACGCGCTGCTGCGCGATTTCGGCGGCATCCGGCATTTGCGCTACTGGCTGATCACCCACTCGCACTATGACCATTGCAGCCTGCTGATGACGCTCAAGTCGCGCATGCCGTGGCTCCATGTATCCGGCTCTCCCGACGCGTTCGATGCGTTCCAGAGCCCGTCGGCGTGCCGGACCATTCGTCAGCTCGACACGCACGCGTCACGGTCGTGGCAGCCCGCCGCCGGCGTCGATTTCACCGAGTTGGCCGACCTGCCGTTCTACCCGGTCAATCCGGGCACGCAGCTCGACATCGGCGCCGGGATGCAGATTCGCGCGATCGCACTGCCGGGCCACAGCCGTTGCCAGTTCGGCTACTACTGCCCGCAGCTGGACATCGCTTTCGTGTCGGATGCGCTCGGCGAGTTTCACGGCGCCACCAGCTGGCTGCCGCTGGTCTTTCAGGACCTGTTCGCCTATCGGCACTCGCTGCACGTCATCGAGCAACTGCAGCCGCCGCGGCTCGCACTGGGACACCACGGCATCCTCACCGGCGAGCTCGCCCGATCGGCCGTTCGGCACGCACGCGCAGCCCTCGATGCGCGCGAGGCCGACGCGCGCGCGGTGCGCGGCAACGCCGCCGCCACGCACGAGCTGGCCCACCACTGGACGGCACGTTATGCGGCAAGGAGCGAACGGGTGGTGCCGCATTTCCTGCATCTCAAAAGCATGATGCACATGATCGATCTGTTCCATCGCGCCGAATAGCCTCCTTCGGATTCCCGCCGCAGCAACGCATCGGCGCCGCCCGGCGTCAGGCCGCTGCTCGCTGTTTTCATTCCTCTTCCGACGACATCATGACCACTGCGATTTTGCCGACCACGCTTAGCGAATTGCTTCAGAACCGGGCCGCCACACTCGGCGACAAGACCGCCTACGTGTTCCTGAGCGGCCCGCCCGAACAGGAACAGCCCGAATCGATGACGTTCGCGGAACTCGACGTACGCGCTCGCCGGGTCGCCGCGCTGCTGCGGCAGAACGCGATCGACATCGGCGACCGGGTCCTGCTGCTGTGCCGGCCGGGGCTCGACTATGTCAGCGCGTTCATGGGGTGCTTGTATGCGGGCGCCATCGCCGTTCCCGCCTACCCGCCGCGCAACCGGCAGCATATGGTGCGGATCGCCGGCATCGTCGAGAACGCAGGCGCGAACACGATTCTGTGCTCGGCCGAGGACCATGCGCGCTGCGCGACCTGGCTCGCCGATACCGACGCATCCGGCAGCACGCTGCTCGACGTCGGGGGCGCGCAGGTGCTGGATCCCGTGCATTCGCCCGTCAGCGTGCAGCCTTCCGAGATCGCCTTTCTGCAATACACGTCGGGAACCACCGGTAGCCCCAAGGGCGTGATGGTGTCGCACGGCAACCTGATGCACAACCTGGGGCTGATGCGCGAATGGCTCGCCTATGACGAGCAGAGCACGATCGTCAGCTGGCTGCCGCCCTACCACGACATGGGCCTGATCAGCGTGATCCTGACGTCGCTCTACGGCGGCTTCCGGAGCGTGCTGATGGCCCCGGAACGCTTCATCCAGCATCCGTACCTGTGGTTGCGTGCAATCAGCCAGTACCGTGCGGATCTGACGGGCGCGCCGGATTTCGCGTACCGGATGTGCTGCCGGCGGATCTCCGACGAACAGCTGGCGACGCTCGACCTGTCGTGCCTGCGGGTCGCCTATAACGGCGCCGAGTCCGTCCGCGCCAGCACCCTGACCGATTTTGCGCAGCGCTTCGCCGCCGCGGGTTTCGCCGCCGACGGCTTTCTGCCGTGCTACGGGCTGGCGGAGGGAACGCTGTACGTCGCCGGCCGCACGGAGCGGCATCCGATCCGGACGCTATGCGTCGACCAGGCGGCCCTCCAGCGGCAATCCGTGGTGCTGCGCGGCGAATGCGTGGGCGTGTCGCAGCAGCCGCTGGATCGCCCGGGCGAACGGGTTCTGGTCAGCGTGGGTCGCACCGACGGCGAACAACACGTGATCGTGCGCGACCTGGAGACGAACGAGCGTTGCGCCGACCGGACCATCGGCGAAATCTGCGTTGCCGGCCCGAGCGTCGCCGCCGGCTACTGGCGTCTGGACGAGCAGACGCATTCGACCTTCCGGCACAGCCTGGCGGGCCATCGGGATCAGGTGTTCATGCGTACCGGCGATCTCGGCTTCATTCTGGATGACGAACTTTACGTCACCGGCCGGCTCAAGGACATGGTGATCCTGGCCGGCCGCAACTACTACTCGGAAGATATCGAGTACGCGCTGATCGTCGGCGTGCCGGAACTCGTGCCGAACGGTTGCGCGGCCTTCATGGACGACCAGGTCGACGCGGAGCGCCTGATCGTCGTCGCGGAAGTCGAGCGCACGCAGCGCAAGGGCAATCTCGACAGCTTCATCGACGCGATTCGCCAGGCGATCTGGAACCGCCTCGACATCGGCCCGAGCGCGATCGTGCTGGTGTCGCCCGGCAGCGTGCCGAAAACGTCGAGCGGCAAGGTGCGCCGCAGCATGTGTCGCACGCAGCTGCACGACGGCGCGCTGACGATCCTCGCACAGTGGGACGTCGAGGACGACGTCCATGCGCCCGCGCCCGAGCGCCGGCAGCCCGCGCACCCGGCAGCCGTGGTCGACAAGCCTGCGGCCAACGATCGCCGGCGCGATGACAGCGCCACCGTCGACGAACTGAACGACTGGCTCAGGCACTACGCCCGCACGCGGATCGATTCCCGAACCATCGACGAGCGTCGCACTATTCCGCCGCACATCGTGCTCGATTTCGGGAACCGGGGCCTGCTCGGCATGCCGATCGACCGTTCGCATGGCGGCCTCGGCCTCGGCCAGCGCGACATGTCGCGCGTGCTGGCGCAGTTGGCCGCGATCGATTCGACCCTGGCTTTCTTCGTCACCCTGAACAACACGCTCGGGATCCTGCCGATCATGCACCATGCGCAGCCGGCATTGCGCGAGGAATTGCTGCCGAGCCTCGCGAGCGGCCGGATGCTCGCCGCGTTCGCAATCACGGAGCCCGCCGCGGGTTCGCATGTGCGCGCGATTGCCTCTCGCGCCCAGCGCATCGATTCCGGCGACTGGCTGGTCACAGGGAACAAGCGCTGGAGCGGCTCATCCGCATGGGCGGGGATCATCAACGTGTTCGCGAAGCGGGCCGACGGCACCGGCATGGTCGGACTGGCGGTGCGCCCCGGCACGCCGGGCGTGCGGATCGGCGCCGAGGAACTGACGATGGGCGTGCGCGGCATGATCCAGAATTCGCTGCATCTGGATCAGGCACGAATCAGCGACGCATACCGGCTCGGCGACATCGGGCAAGGGATGGCCGTCGCACAGCACGCAATGAACATTGCGCGCCTTGGCATCGCTGCCGTCTGCGTGGGCGGCATGAAACGCTGTGCGCAGCTGATGCATCGCTACGGCGCGCGGCGCCAGGTCGGCACCGGCCTCCTGCTGGACAACCCGCTGAGCCGCCTGCGCCTGGGCGAGCTGCGGGACCGCATCGACGGGCTCAACGCGTTGGTCGAGCACCTGGCCACCGAACTGGACCTCGGCGTCGCGCTGCCTGAAGACTGCCTCCTGATTTCGAAGATTCTCGGCTCCGAGCTGCTGTCGCAATCCGCTGACGAGATGATGCAGTTCCTGGGCGGCCGGGGGTATATCGAGACCAACCTGGCGCCGCAGATCTTCCGGGACGCGCGCCTGACCCGCATCTTCGAGGGGCCGACCGAAACGCTGCTGGTTCACCTGGGCAGCCGCCTGCTCAACGGGAGCGACGATTTGCTGCGCTATCTGGAGAGTGCGCTGGGCGCCGGTGCGCTGGCCAGGGAGCTGCGCGAGCTGGGTGCACAGCTGGCGCAGGACGGGCTCGCCAATGCGTCGAAACTCGACGGCACCGCGCACGCCGCCGTCTGGGTCAATTATTGGCTCGGCACGATCGCGCAATGGGGATTGCTGCTGGCGGTGATCGAACGCGCGGCTGCGCAGCAGCGCATCGGCGACGGCACGCTGCGCTGGGCGCAGCGCCAGTACGAACTCGCGATCGAGGCGGCGCAACGGCAGGTCGGCCTGCGATCTGCGTTGCCCACGACAGCGGAATTGAACGACTGGGCAGCGCGCACCGGGTTCGAGATCGGCTCGATCGAGCAGACGATCCCGGGCGCAAGCCAACTCGTCGATCCGCTGCTGGACGCCGATGCCGGCACGCATTCGGTCTTCCGCGTGCCCGACGCGCCAGCCGGCGAAGACGCCGGTTCCGCCGCAACCCCGGTCGTGAACGAACCGGCAAGCCTGCTCGATCGCCAGCAGGTGCATGCCGTCGAACAATGGCTCATCGCGTGGCTGGGCGAGCGCCTCAAGCACCGCAAGCTTCGATTGACGCGCGAGTCGACGTTCGCCGCAATCGGCTTCGACTCGATCCTCGCCGTCGAAATGACGATCGTATTGAGCGAGACCTTCAGCGTAACCGTCGATCCGTCCGCGGTCTGGGACTACCCGTCCATTCGTGCGCTGGCCGCCCATCTCGCGCCCCGGACTCACGGCGCCGCGCCGGCGGTTGCCGTCGCGCACGCCGATCCGGATGCATCTTCACCCATTGCAGCCCAACCTTCGACCCTGTGAGACCGTCCAACATGCATGCCCGATTCGACCTTGGTGATTCCACCGCCGCACTGGCCCGGCAGCTCGAACACTATCTCGGCGCCTATCCCGACGAAACACGCACCTTGCTCGGCCTGTCGGCCGGCACCACGATCGGCGTCGAGGTGCTCGACATGGAGCTGCCGGTCAAGCTCGAGCAACACACGCATGCGGCCACGCTGCGCATCGGCCGGCACGACGCTCAGCGCGTGATGGCCTATACGCGCAGTTGCAACTGGGCGAACGGCATCGTGCTGGTGCCGACGCTGGCGCGCCTGGTGTTTGCCGGCGCGTTCCGCGGCCTGCGGGCCGGAGCGCCCCGCGCGATGCGCGCGTTCGCCGCGTCCCGCCAGCCCGACCCGACCCGTAACCTGGGGATTCTGTGGGGCGCCCTCAACCTGTTGAGCCTGGCCGGCTGGCTGACCCTCGATCGCGGCGACGAAGACGCCGAATATGCGCTCACCCCGGCCGGCGAATATGTCGTCGCGTGCGTCGAGCGCACCCGGCCGCTGTTCGAGCAACTGGCGAATGCCACGTCGGTGCTCCAGCATCTGCACGCCCTGTGTCATCGAACGCGCATCGCGGCCGACGAAAGCGTGCTGTATGCGCAGCTCGCGCGGATCTGCGTAGCGGGTTGGCCGGAGCTTCCACTCCCCGCGACCGATCTGGAGCGCCAGGCGAATGGGCAGTTGCGCACCGCGATGGACGGCCTGCTGCTCGGCCCGACCTGGGTCGCGCTCGACATGCCGGTGTTCGACAGGCAGCCGGATGGCCAGTACTCGCAATCGGCGCCCGGCATCCTCGGCAAGCTCGACGGTGAGCCCGACGGAGTCGTCGTCGGCGCCTGGACGCAGGCCGATCCTGTCGTACTGCACGCGGCATGGGCGCTGATGTGCAAGTTCGGCATGGCCGAAATCGATCGGGAAAAGGTGCGCCTCACCGAGTCGGGCCGGATTCACCGGCCGATCGCCGCCCCTTACGCTGGGTTGCCCGCGTCCTATCTGCGTTCGTATGCGTTGCTCGACGAACTCCTGTTCGGCAACCCCGATCCGCTCGATATCGATAGCGACGGCCACATCGATCGCGTGATGAACGTGTATGCATCGAGCGGCGCCGGGTCAGGGCCGGCGTCGCAGGAAATCACGACAAAAATCCTGCGCGCGTTGTTCGACGACACGCCGCTGGACCGCCAGCCGGCCGGCATCGCCGACATGGGCTGCGGCGACGGCAGCGCGCTGAAGCGCCTGGCGGAATACGTCATTACGTCGACGCGGCGCGGCCGGCACCTCGCGGACTATCCGCTGCTGGTGATCGGCGCGGACTACAACGAATCCGCACGCGGCCGCGCAGCCGCCACGCTGTCTGCGCTGCGGGACGTCGCCGGCGTGCAGGTCCGCGTGATCGCCGCCGACATTTCGCAGCCCGACCGCTACGACGAAGCCGTGGCCGAAAGCGGCCTGACCGTCACGCAGCCGGACGGCAGCGTGCGCCCGGCGCGGCTGAGCGACTTGTTGCATACCTTCATGTTCCTGGTCCACAACCGCCGGTTGGGCATCCGCCGCACGGACGCCGCCGAAGCGATCCTCGAGCGCCATCTCCGCACCGTCGATCGGGCACGCCTGCGCGCGGTTGTCGATCAGCACTATGCGGGCGTCCTGACGGTATCGGATCAGGCCGAGCTGCCGATTGCGCTCGACCAGATCAAGCGCGCGTTCAAGGTGGCGTATAGCGATGCGGAAGGCCTCGTTCCCGGTTACGTGGCCGCGGCGGATCTCATCGATTTCCTGACGCGCTGGAAGCGCCACGCGAAGCATGGCTTTCTCATCGTGGAAGGGCATAGCCCGTGGGCGGAGAATCTTTGCGCACGTGCGCCGGGCGGGCCGGACACGTGGTTGCGCACCGAGCAGCTTCCGTCGGTGTTCAACTGGGGCATGCATTTCGTGTCGCGTCAATTCATGGCGCCGTTCAACGAATTCACGCTCGCGTTGACCCTGGCCGGCCTGCGCCCCGACAGCCCGATTTATGGGCGGATTCATCCGGAGGGGTTCCCGGCGCCGGATCTGCTGAGCGACTATCGCTTCTTCAGTATCGCGAACTATGTTGCCGATACCGGCACGGATCGCTAGCGCGGTGGCGTCGCGTCATGTCGACGCGACGCGGCCCTCGAACTTCCGTTCGAGGGCCGCTTCCTGCTCCCTGCTCCCTGCTTCCTGCCCTGATGCGTCGGGCGCCACGGTGGCCGGCGTCCGATCACGCGGCGCCGGCCCGTGCCGGTCAGCGCTTCGCCGGCACCGGCGGCTCGCCCGCCGTCGTCGCGTTGCGCGCCCAGTCGGCGAACTCGGTGTCGTAGCGATTGCCGATGTACGCGACATAGTTTGCGTAGCCGTCGTAGTCGCCTACCCGGAAGCGCGACACGATCGTGTCGACGTCCGCGCGATGGCGCTCGAACATGAAGCGCGTCGCCATGTAGCCCCACCGGTACGCGCGCGCGACATAGTCACTCGACGAGTAACGCGTGCCGAGCACGTCCGAGAACCGGTACGCGCTCGTGCGCACCGCGTCGATCGACTCCTGGTTGTCGTTCTTTCTCGACAGATACTCGGCGACGCCTTCGATCCACCACACGGTCGGCTTCGCGGTGCTCACCGAGAAGTCGCCCGCCATGTCGTAGCGGCCGTCGAGATAGTGCGTGAACTCGTGCTCGAGGTTCCACACCTTGAACTCGGGCCGCAGCCACGATGCCTCGTGCGCGATGAAGCGCGCCTGGTTGCCGGGTGCGGACGGATCGCCCTCGAGATACATGCCGCCGTTGTCGGTGCTGATGCCGTAGATCACCGACGCGTATTTTCGATAGTTCGTGTAGTCATCGAAAATGACGAGTTCGATCGTGTCGTTGCGATCGCCCGTGACCGGCTTGCGCCCGGTCTTCATCATCCGGTGGAAGTAGTCGTCCTGCCGCGCGACCGCCGTGCAGACCGACTGCAGCTGCGGCATCGTCATGTCCTGCGCGAGAATGCGCACGCCCGCGTTGCAAGCGTAGCGATTCGACAGCACCGTGTCGCCCAGCCGCTTCTTGTAGTCGCAGGTGCCGTAGTCCGCGCAGCTGCCCGGATCGCCGTAGTCGACCGCTTCCGCCGCCGCGAGCCAGAGATCGCTGTCTGCGCCCGTCATGCTCGTCGACGCGAGCATGTCCTGGATCATTTTCTTCACGCGCGGCTTCTGCGTCGGATAGCGGAGGAAGCGGAACGTTTCGCGCGCCGCGTCGGCCAGCTGATAGGCGGCACTCGTGTTCGACAGGCTCGCGCGGTTCGCGGTGACGAAGCGGTTGAGCGTCTCCGGGAGCGTCGCGTCGCTGTCGAGCATCGGCTGCGCGCCGCTGCGCTGGTGCGCGTAGAAGAACACCGTGAGCAAGCCGGTGAAGCCGCCCGCCGCACTGCGCTGCAGCAGCGGCGCCGCCGCCTGCGGATTCGCCGCGCTCACGGTGTAGGACGCGATGCGGTTCTTCAGCGTCGGCAGGTAGTACGCTTCGTCCCGCATGTTCGTGATGAGCTTCATCAGCTCGTTCGCGGTGCTCGGCGCGCGTGAATTGTCGCGATAGAGCGCATCGCCCTCCAGGCTTTGCTTGATATACGGGCGCAGCGACACCGCGAGATTCGGAATCGGGTTCGCAATGCCCGATACATCATATTGGTAGTAAGCGGCACGCAGATAAATCAGCAAATTGACCAGGATCAAATTGCCCGCATCATATTTATAGATTTCCTGCACGAAACGACCCGCGACAGCGTGCACGTTTTCGGCATTGAAGATCTGTGTGGCCTGCGCTTTATCGACCGAGAACAGGCCGTAATGGCATTCGTAATCGGGAAGATTCGCAATGTAATCGGCGAGTGCCGCGCCGCGGTACTGGGTCATCACCGACATGTCGCGGCAATCGGCGCCCGGCGTGCTGCGCTTGCTGCGCGTGGCCGGCTGCTTGAGCTGCGAAGGCTTGGTCAGCGCCGCGCGATCCTGCTCGCTGAGCGGCAGGTTGTACTGCGCCTGCTCGGGCGACACGGGCAGATTCTGCGGCACGCGAGGCATGCGCGCCTGCTTGGGTTGCGTCGGCTGCGCCGGCTCGGTATTGGCCGACGCGGTGCCGGCCAGTCCGGCGAATACCGACCACGTGACGATGGCCGACCAGCGGCGGCTCTTTTGAAGCACCTCGTTTATTGCCACTTTATTTTCTCTCGATTGTTTTTGGGCAATCAAGATATAACATTACATATTGAAACGTCAATTTAATAGATATGAAAGAATGCGGCGCTGATTAGTTTAACTATTTGACGATTAAAATCGATTTACGAAATAATTCAACCCACCGACACGGCCTGCCTACATCCGGTCGAGCGACAACGCGCATGCCTCACTGCCCGGCGGACAGTATTCGGCGAGCCGCTTCCGTGCGCTGTCGTAGTCCCTCCGCTGGTCGGGCGTCAGGTTCTCGATCCCCTTGCGTTCATACGCCTGCGTCAGCCCGAAATACGCCCAGCCGTTGCCTTTGAAATTCATGTACAGGTTGCGATTCGGGTCGTCGCCGCCGAGCGACGCGTGGAGCGTGTCGATCGCGTTGTCGTATCGGCCGAGGTCGATCAGCAGTGCGGCGAGGGTCTGCCTGACCGGTACCATCCAGTAAGGCGGCTCGTCGTAGTCCATCGCGTCCTGTAGCCTGACCGAGTGTTCGAGCACGCGCACGCCACCTCGCGCGTCGCCGTTCATCTGGTCGATTCGCGCGCGCGCGACCGCTTGCATGATCTGCGCGGCCTGGTGCCCCATCACTTCGTCGCGCCGCTCGTTCCTGAACGCGATCACATCCTCCTCGAGTTTCAGATACGCGCCGCGTGCGCGCTGGACATCGCGTTTGCGGACGTAGGCAAGCGCCTGCGCGTAGTCCCACGAGATGCGCGCGAAGCGCCAATCCTTTGCCGCCCCGCCCGGCGGCGGCTGCTGGATGATCTCGTCAGGCGCCTTGAAATACGGCAGCGCCTGGTAATAGACGCCGCGATAGCGGTCGGTCCGGAACGTCACGCCCTCGCCTTCCGAACGCCGCAGCCGATCGGCGGCCCAGCTCATGTCCTCGACGTTGCCGGTCATGATCGCCGACGCCAGCGCGAAATGGATGTTGTGCCGGTAGTAGCCCCAGCGATAGCGGTCGCCGTCCGGGTGATCGATGCCGCCCGGGCGCCCCGCATCGACCTTGCTGAAATAAGCCTCGTCGCTCGCCGTGGCGTTCCGGTTCGCTTCGAACGATTTCAGGTGGTCGCCAGTGCGGTAGTAGATGTGCGACGGCATATGGACCAGATGGCCCGCGCCGGGCGCGAGCGCCGGCAACTTGTTCGCAAAGGGCGTCACGGCATCCGGCTCCGTCGACCCTTCGCGAATATGGATGTACCAATGGACGAGCGCCATGTGATCGGCGTGATCCTTCAGCCCGTCCTCGACCGCATCGACCGCCGGCGGAATCTCCCGGTAGGCCGCGTTCCCCTGACGATCCCAGTATTCCCACGGCTTGAGGTTCATCACCGCATCCGCATACTGGGTCTGGATGTCAGGATCGTCCGGGTAGCGGCGGGCCAGCGCGGTCATCGCATCGGCATAGTCCTTGTTGCGCCGGGCCTGGCGTTCGAGCTTGCCGGGAATCCGCCGATGCGCTTCATAGCGCGGCAGCACCGCCTCGACCAGCGCGCGCTCCTTCGGATCCGCATCGCGGATACGCAGCGCGTCGTTGAGCATCTGCTGCGCGATCCGGCGATCCTGTTCCGGCTGATCGAGCTGATTGATGTTCACGCCCAGCGACATCGCGATCCCCCACCGGCACATCACGCAGTCGGGGTCTCGCTTGAGCGCGGCCTTGAACGCGCGGTACGATTCGCGAAAATTGAACGCGCAGTAGAAACGCAGCCCTTGATCGAACAAGGCCTGCGTCTCCGGGTTGGCCGTCTTGATCTTTTTCGTCAGCGTCCCGATGTCGAAATCGGTCGGCGGCTCGGGATCGTTGGCCGCGATTTCCGCCAGCGAGATCGACGCCTTGCTGCCGGGCAGCGTGCTCATCATGTGCTCGCTCACCATGCCGTGCATGTCGTGCACCGCTGTGCCATGCGTGTCGCCGCCGGACGCCGACATCGCGCCAGACGCGCCCAGCGCGGCCGCCAGGCCGATCGCCGCGGACACGCAGGCTTGCCTCAACCCGTTTCGACACTTGCCCCCGCAGGAACGCGAGCGATTGCCGGTTGCGCCCATTGCATGCTCTCCCCGTATGCGATGCACGCGCGCTGCATGTTCAGCACGCCGCTTTCACGTGTTGATACGTTCGACGCAGATGCTGACTCGACCGATGTGAATCCCGACGCCGCCGGGAAGCGTGTGCCGGGACTGGATCGACACGCAGAGGCGCGCTGCCGCCGGCACGGCCGCGTGCTGCAGTCGCGCGGCGTGCGATGTGATGTCGAGGGAGTAGAACAGCCCCTCGCCCGCATCGCCCATGCTTGCCAGCCGGAGTCCGAACAAACCGACGCTGGCCAGATAAGTGTCATGGGGATGGCTGGCCTGGGTGGCACCCGGGGTCCGCAGAAACACCTGCAACACGGCCGCATCGTGCGTACCGCGGACCTGCTCCAGCTCCAGGTAGAAACGGAACACGGATGCGTCGCCCGCGTGGACGGCTTGTTCGGACGCCAGCGCGACGATGGCCGCGTGGTCGATGCGCAGCCGGACCTCCACGCCATCGCCTTCCACGAGGATGGGGGCGTCGCTCGATGCAATCACACGCAGCGAGCGACGCGGGCCTGTCACGTTGGTTGGGTCAGTCATACGAGTTCATGTTTCCGAGCCTGACGTTCAGCACTGTGCCCCGTTTGACGCAGCATGCGCAACCTGGCATGCGCGATTTCGCGGCGCAGCCAGAGGCCGGCCGTGCGCGCCCCCCTGAGCCGCCATGCGGGCGCCGTCGGGGGGTCCAGCCGCTCGCAAAACGCCAGCGCCGAAACGGCGACCATCGCCGCCAGTTGCCATCCGGGCAGCAGCACCATCGCCAGCATCAGCGCCCAGCACGTGCCGATGCACCACCACCCGTGCCGCAGCCCGAGCCGAAGGGCATCGACATCGGCCTTCCGTCCGAACGGCGACAACGGACGGTGCGCATGACAGCGATTGAGGCACCGCTGCTTGAACGGCGAGACCTGCCAGACGCACGCGACGAACGCGGCCAGCGCGGCCGGAACGTACGAATTCGCCGTCGCGTCTCTCACGGCCGTTCCCAGCGCCGTCATCGCCAGGCCCGGTATCACCCACGCGGCCATGAAGCCCAGCACGAACAGTGCAACGGCACGCCAGCGTCGGTTGGCAAAGGTGCTGACACGAATGTGCACGATGGCGGGCAGCGTCATCGGGCCCATCATGGCCACGATCATCAACAGCCAACCGCGGCTGGTCGACAGAATCCAGCCTGCGGCCGGCCCGATGACGGGTTGCGTCGAACTGCACAACGCATCCTCAAGCCCCTCGTGGCCCAACCCGAGCGACGACGCGCCGATCGCGATCCAGGCAGCCGCGCTTGCGCCAAGCACGCCGAACCGCACGCGGGCAAGCTCACGCCGATTGAGGATCATGATGCGGCGCGCTCATTCGGGCTGCCGATAGACGCTCACGCGGCCTATCTCGATCGTGGCTTGCTCGGACAGCGCGTGTCGTGCCAACAGGGTGACGGTGAGGTTTGCGCTCGGCAGCTGGCCCTCGAGATACTGCTGGTCCAGCAATCGCGTGATGTCCAGCACGTAGGTCAGGCCGTCCCCGCCATGCCCGCCATCCACGTCGCTGGCACGCCGCAGGCCGAACAGCGCGATGGCGCCCGCCTGGTGTGCGCGCCGAACCGCCGGGCTGGCGTGATCGGCAGGCAGGTTGACGTACACGCCCAGCACGGTCGCATCCAGCGTGCCGCGCACGTTCTCCAGCTTGAGGTACACCCGATCGGGCGGAGCCGCGAGCGACGCATCCGCGAGACTCTCGATCACGCGCTGCTGGACATCGGCATCCAGTCGCACACTGATGGACCCGCTGCCGGCTCCCGAGATCTGCACGGCACCCGAGGCAGCACCCAGCAGCTCGGCGGGCGTTTGCGTCGCCTTCGGGCTGGGCGCCTGATGCGCCGTCGCGGCCGGAAGGCCGGCGACGCCCAGCTTCTGCAGTCTCAGCACCAGCGGCGCTCCCGCGACCTGGCCAGCCACGGCGAGATCCTCGTAGGTGTAGTCCAGGTTGGCAAGGCTGGTCATGTCCCCGGGCGTGAACTGCTTGCTTTCGCCGTTCGGCTCCGGCATCACGAAAATCCGCACGGGGCCATGAAGCCAGTCCGCGTCTTCGGGGTTGGCATTGCCCGCCGCGTTCCACGATGCCCACATGCGGTCGATGTTGGCGTGATGCAGGTAGAAGATCGGATCCAGTCCCGCCGTGCCGGGATCGGCCATCAGGCCGAAATCGTCTTTACTGACCGTGCCCCCCGCGTATACATGGACCAGGTCGTGCGGATTGTGCTCCATGTTCCCGTGGGTCCTGCCATTGTGGGAAAACCACGCGTGATCCGGACCACCGTATCCCGGCCACGGGGTTGCTTGATTCGTCCCGGTAAAGAGGTCGTTGGTCTGGCAGGCTTGCGTCACGTCCTGATCGACATTCTGATCGTCCGCCGCCGCCCTAGTGTTCGTCGGGATGTAGATGTCGCCGTCTCCGTCCGGACCATAACGCATCTTCACATACAGGGGATTGGCGCTCCCGTCGGACAAGGTCTGCTGGGCAAAAGCCGGCGGCATCTGCGCCTCGGCGCCGTTCGCGCCGCCAAAATAGTTCCAGTAAGGCAGCGCCCAGGTTGCGGGGCCGCCCAGGCTGACGATGTCGGCACGCAACTGAGCCTCGAGCGCCAGCAGATAACCGCGGTGCCATGGCAGGAAATACCAGGTGCCATGCTGGCACTGATTCCAGTACCGATTCTGGGTCGCCAGGTCGGGAAGCGGCGTGGTCGGCACGCTCGGCGGGCTCTGGATCTCGCTCCACCTCGGGTAGAGACCCGGAGGGATCTTCCCGGTCGTTGCGGGCGTGAGGTACTCGCCATGCATGGCCGCGTAGAACCACCAGCTGGACGTGTCGTTCAGCGCGCGCCCCATCATCTTTGCGACGCCCTTCGCGTACCAGAGGAGATCCGGATTGTTGAAATCGCCACCGGCATTCCAGGCATTGTTGCGAATATATTTGGTCATTTTATGGTCTCCTTAGCACTTTCCTGATTCAGCCCCGAGCTGAGAACGTAGATGCAGGTGTCGTCCGATTGCTTTCTCTTTATCGACCCAATCGTCGCCCGCCGCGCATGAACGGCTTCGTGATACGCGCAGGGATCTCCCCATCCGTGAAATCCCTCGCGGACGGAATCCGAAGTCTAGGACAGGCGTCGACAGCTTTTATTCAGACAAGTACGCATTGAAATTCGCATTTATTTTTCTATAAAGTCAGCGTCGATTTTGTGATCGCAGTTCGACTCGAATTGGCAAGCGGCCGATATTTTTCATTTTCCCGACAGCCCCCGTTTTATCCGCACGCACGCCGTCTTCTCTCAAGAAATTCGCTCGAAGTGTGATTGCAAAAAATGGCGCAATTGCTTTCAGCGTGAACCGAAACGGCATTCACGCCACCACGCGCGCGGCGCATGGATCATGCCGGGTGACGCTCCTTGACTTCGCCCACCCTGTTACCTAGAAAGATAAAGGCATTACTTCTTCAATAAATTTTACAAGGGGATCAGCATGGCTTACGTCATCATTGCCGCTCAGGATATTCGTGACATTCGCGAGCGTCTCGGCGCGAATAAATTGACCGACGACGACGTCAAATTCGTCGATCTGCTGTTGCAGCGTGCGCATCGGACCGCAGAAATCCATGCGGCGGCGGACCGACTGACCGTCGACCGTCTTCCGATCGGTTTCGATCTCGTTAAATGAGCGTCGCGCGCAACGCGTACGACATGCCGTCGGCCGCCGCGCCGTCGCCGGCGGCATTTCGCGACGCGATCGAGGCGGTGCTGCTCGAGGAGGCGCACCGGTATCGAGCCGAAGTGCCGCGCGCCGGGCAATTGGCGGACGCGACGCTGCCGTTCGACACCGATTACTACATCGCGCACCGGATCGAGACGGTTCATCGCATCCGCCTGACGGCGCGCACCGACGCGCTCGCGTTGCTGAAGATGCTCGACGAGGATTACGACACCGCGTGCCGGTGGGGCGACTACATCGTCGAGGAGATGAAGCACGACCGCATGTTCCTGGCCGATCTCGCCACGCACGGTTACCGGAAGTCGATCATCGACGAGCGGCCGCCGCTGAAATCGACGCGTGCGCTGCTCGACTATCTCGAGGCGCAAATCCACGGCGTCGGCTCGGTGGCCGCGGTCAGCTATTCGATTTTCGTCGAGTGGAATTCGGCGCGCTTCTCCCGCGCGGCGATCGAACGGGCCGCCGCCGTGTTCGGCGAGCGACACGTGCGCGGCGCGAAAGCACACCTGCGCATCGACGAACAGGACGACCACTATGCGGAGATGGTGGAGATCGCCTATCGGCTGACCGCCGAACGCGGCGGCGCGTCCGTCGTCATTCCGTTGCTGCGCGACATCGCCAGCCTGCTTCGCGCCACTTTCGTCGAGCTGCACGCGCTCACGGCCCCGTCGCCCGCCTCCGCTACGTCATGAAGGTCGCCGTCTGCGGCGGAGGCAGCATCGCGCTCACGGCGGCGGCGGTGCTCGCGGCAAGGCCTGGTTTCGAGGTCTCGGTACTGACGCGCGAACCGTCGGGCTGGTCGGACGTCGCCACGATTCATTTCGGCGATCGCCTGCGCCTGGCCGGCCCCGTCGCTGCGACAGACGACCCGGCCCGCGCGATCGGCGCGAGCGACTGGGTGTTGCTCGCGGTGCCCGCGTTCGCGCATGCCACGCTTCTCGAACACATCCGGCCGTTCCTCGCACCGCATGCGTGGGTGGGATGCCTCGGCTGCGCGGCCGGATTCGACTGGCGCGTCGCCCGGGCGCTCGGGAGCAGCGTGCGATATTTCGGATTGCAACGCACGCCATGGGTCGCGCGCACCATCGTGCGCGGCCAGGTGGTTCACGTCACCGCGGTCCGAAGCCGCGTCGGCATCGCGGGCCATCCGGCACGCGAGCTGGCGGCGCTCGCGCCGCGTCTGTCCGACGCGTTCGGATTCGAGCTTCACCCACTGAATGGCTACCTGTCCGTCACGCTCGGGTTCGACAACCCCGCCCTGCATCCGCCGCGTCTCTTCGCGCTCTACGGCAGCGGCAGACCGGTCCCGCAGTCCGTGCGCTTTTACGGCGACTGGAACGACGTGGCCAGCACGCATCTGCTGTGCCTCGACGACGAGCTCGCGCGGATCCGAAGCGCGTTGAACGTGCCGGACGAAGTCGGTGCGCGCGCCCATTTCGGCGCGAATTCGCCGGACGTCGTGACGGCGCTCATTCGCTCGATGGCGCCGCTGCGCCATATCGCCGTCCCATCCCGAGCCGATGGTTCGCCCGATACCGATGCGCGCTTCTTTCAGGAAGACTTCGCGTACGGACTGGCGATCCATCGAGAACTTGGCCGACTCGCCCGCGTGGAAACACCGGTGCTCGATACGATGCTCGGATGGGCCGAAAGACTGATCGAACTGCCGGCCCACGATCGCGCGGCGCCCCCTTCACCGTGGCAGGACGCCCAATCCCTGGGACTACTCGACGCGGCGTCCGTCGAATCGTTCTCGCGCGACGCGCGCTTGCCGATGCGCTGCGCACCGCTCTACGCCGGCGCAAGCGCCGCAATCCTGGATGGCTCGCCATGCTGACCTTTCCCGCCACGGCGGCGCTCCCGCCCGACCAGGCCGCGTGCCTGCCGAACGATGCCGATTGCTCGACCTACGCGCAACGGGGCTGGTTCGTGAGCGATGCCATCGTTCCCGCCGCTTTGCTCGACGCGGCCGCCGAGGACATCGCGCGCTACCGGCGCGGCGATCGCGACGCGACGATTGCCGCGCAGGCGACGCAGCGCGACTGGGCCGAGGGGGCCGCGCAAGTCATCCAGATCAGCGGCTACCTGTCGTTGCAGATGCGCGCGGTGCGCGACCTCGTCGCCTACCCGGCGATCGCCGCGATCGCGGGGCGACTCGCGCGCACGAGCGAGATCCGCCTGTTCCACGACCGCCTGATCGTGAAGCCCGGCGGACTCCCGCCGGCGTCGACCGAAACCGGCTGGCATACGGATGTGGCCTATTGGGGCAACTCGAGTTCGACGGAACTGCTGACCGCGTGGATTCCGCTCGCGGATTGCAGCGCGGACGACGGGACGCTCGCCGTTGTCGAGGGCAGCCACCGTTGGCCGACGATCTCGCTGGAACGGCGTTTCCTGACCCCCGACTTCGACGGACAGGTACCGGCGGCGATGGTGCCGGATGCGGTCGAGCCGGTCGTGCGCGTGTTGCCCGTCGCGCGTGGCCAGGTCGTGTTCCACCACAGCCGGGTGCTGCATCGGAGCGTGCCGAATCTCGGCGAAGCCCCACGAATCGCGCTCGCCGTCCATCTGCAGGACGCGGCGAATCGCCATCAACCGTGGATTCAGCCGAACGGCCGCCGAGCGATGCATTCGAACGAATTGCTGTGCAGGCTGACGCCGGGCGGCACGCCGGATTTTGCGGACCCACAGGTCTTTCCGGTTTTGTGGCGCGCGTAGGCATGCACCAACGATCCCGCGTCACCTGAGCGTGTCGACGAGATCCGCCGCATTCGCCACGCCGAAACGCTGCGGCAGCGGCAAGCCATGCGTGTCGCGGCCCAGCGCGTGGCCGTCGTCGAGCCACGTTCTGCCCATCCAGCGCTGCGCCCAGCGAATGACCTCATCGAGCGCCGGTGTCGCGACGCCCACGATATCGGCGAGTGCGCGTTGCACGACGATGCCGTACGGCACGTCCTCGGCAAAGTAGTAACTGTGCACGTCGGGCATCCAGCCATCGTCGACGGCCCGCATCGGCACGGGCCGGTCGCGCAGCGCCGCGATACGCCGGATGATCTGCGTCATCTCCCGCGCATCTCGCGCGCCGTAGTGGTCGAGCAAGGACCGGCGGCCCGACAGATCGGCCGGGCACGCGCCGCCGATCGATTGCAGATCGCGCTCGCAAGCCAGATAGCGCGTCGATGCCGGCTCGTCCCAGTCCTCGTAGAACTGCGGACGCGTCGCCCAGACGCCTTCCGGTGACGCGTCGCGCCAGAGCGAGTAAAGGCGCGCGGGATGGAAGATCGGATTGGAATTGCTCAGGCAGACCGCAAGATAATGCGCGAGCGGCGTCGTCGGGATGTTGAGCAGCGCTTGCAGCCATCGCGCGGCGGACGGTGCGCAGTGGCCCGGCACGGTGGCGACGAACAGCTCGGGACGGATGCCGGATACCCAGACGACCTCGCCGTACGACACGACCTTCCGGACGTACGGCACGCGCTGCAGGCCGAGGAAGCGCTGCTCGGGACCAAGCGCAAGACGCACGGCCCATGGCAAGCCGCCGTAGCCCGGAAAGCCCGCGAGCCAGGTGTGCCGGCTCAGATACGGCGCGATCCGGCGCAACACGACTTCACGCGCGGCGTGCGGAATCGCCAGGATCACGAGGTCGGCCCCGGCGACCACCTCGGACGGGTCGTCAGAGACGGCGCGCACGGTCCCGTGCAGCTCGGCCTTGTCGAGGTAGATCAGCCGGATGCGCCGCGACCACCGCTCGGGCTGGCGCGTGAGCAACCGTACCTCGTTCGACGCGCTCGCCCCCAGCACCGCGACGAGTGCATGCGCAAGGCTTCCGCCGCCGCACACGCAGATCCTGAACGGCGCGCCTCGCGCGCGGCCGGGAAAGAGTTCCGCGCTCATGGTCAGGCCACCCGGCGAGCGAGCCACAACGGCTCGCCGAAGCCGGCGACGACGACGCGCCGGCACGAAAAGCCTCCCGTCGACAGCGCCGTCTCGATCTCGCGATCGTCGAAAAGATGCAGCACGTGACGATCGACGTGATGGCTGACGCCGGCTTCGGCCGTCGCGACCAGCCAATGAAAATCGAGTATCGAGTCACGGTTCTCGCGCCTGAGCACGGCCTGCCGGCACAGCTTGAGCGCATTGCCGTCGAACGTGTCCATCCAGAGCGCACCGTCGCACGCCTGGGCGGGGGTCAGCCACGGACGCAGCACGAGCACCCCGCGCGGCGGCAACGCGCGCGCGAACGCCGCGATGGCTTCGGCAAGCTCGTCGTACGAGCGTAGATAGGCAATGGCGGAACAGAGGCAGAGGATCACGTCGACGCGTTCCGGCCAGTCGAAATCCCGGAGATCGGCCAACCGCAGCGGCGTGTCGGGCAGCTTGTCGCGCGCCACGCGCAGCATCGCCTCGCTGCGATCGAACCCGCACACCGTGTAATGCCGGCGCAGTGCCGTCAGGTAATTGCCCGTGCCGCAGGCCGCTTCGAGCACGTTCGCGCCGTCGAGCACGCCTTCCGCGCGCAGCAGTGCATGCATCGCATCGACATGGCCGCCGTAATCGAACCCGGCATGCACGAGATCGTAGTACCGCGCGAAATCGCCGTAAAGGAGAGTGTCCGTCATTGCGCCTCGATGTCGACCGAATTCGAATGTGCAGCACGGCAATCGACAAGTATAGGCATCCGTTCCGCTTCGACCAGGAAATATCGTACGGCGCCACCCGACCGTTCTCCAATACTGAAAAATACCGTCGATAATTCCAATATTTAAAAAATACTGTCGGCAATAACAGGTGGAATATTGGATACCCGGCCACTAATATCAGAATGCCCCCGCCGAAACACGCATCAGACATCCTCGAATCGGCAAATGTGACGAGTGGATTACAGAATCAATGGCGCCGGGCTTCGGAGCGGTAAAAAGACAATATTTCAAAAGCCGGGTTGTGCGGATTTGGCCGACGACTGCATGGCCTGCTGTCGCGGCTGGTTGGTTTTAAATTCAATATTTATTTAAAAATCCCGATCCACGTCATCGGGTTGAACAGCTCTGTCACGGAGACCATTTCAAAATGGACAGCTTTGTTCGCAATAGCGCCTGGCGCAGTTCCCCGTATAGAAACGCGTCCACCGGACGCCCCCTCCCGAAGTAAGTCAGCCTCCCTGTCGATCGAGCACGCATTTGCGTCGCGCACCGCGCGCGTCGCGTGTCCGATGTCGATTCGGAGACGGATCGGCATCGCCCAATGACTTAGCCGTCCCCGCTGTCACACCACACGCAAAGAGGTCATCATGAGCTTCCTTCATTTCAACGCCACGACCGTCTCGCCGGTGAGCCACGCCCGGCAGCGGCGCCCGCTCGGCGCCGCGTTCTCTAACTGGATACTGGCCAACCATGGGGCCACCTACCGTGCCAGGATCGAAACGCAGCGCGCGAAGGCCGCCGAAATCCGCGCGACGCGCGGCGCTGCCGCGTACAAGCTGTCGGCGAAAGCGGACGCGCCCCAGGTCGGGATCGTCGGCGGCGGTTTCGCGGGGATGTTCGCGGGGCTGATCCTGCAGTCGCTCGGCATCGAGTTCGAGCTGTTCGAATCGTCGGACCGCGTGGGCGGACGCATTCACACGTGGTACTCGAGCGACTACGATCCGAACGACGTGCAGCGCGCCGGCCTGTATGGCGAAGTCGGCGGGATGCGCCTGCCGCAGTTTTCGGCGGACATGCTGCCGGTGCAGCAGCTTGCGCTGGCGGTGAATGCGGTGCTGGCCCGCAATGGCCTCGACGACCAGAGCGTGTACTGGCGGAAGTTCTATTACGACTCGCCGCAGCAGCGGCTGCGCTACAACAACATGGCCGTACCCACGACGGCCGCCGAGTCGACGCTGGACAGCTTCAACTTCGGCGTGACGAACGGCGGCGACGTGCCGTTGGCCTGGGTGACGCCGAAGGGCGTCGGCAACGACCAATACCTGCCGATCAACAAGGTGCTGGATCAGGTGAACGCGCCGTTCCTGAAGGCCATCAACCGGTCATTTGCCGAGGGCTTCGACCTGCTGATGCAGTACGACCAGTATTCGATGTGGGATTACCTGACGACGCAGTTCCGCCTCGGGGATCTCGGCGAGTATTACGATCCTGCGATGGGCGCGAAGAACGACCTGTTGCCGTGGTCCGTGGCCAATTTCCTCGAGACCACCAACGTCGGCAGCGGGATGTACTCGGTGTCGTTCGTCGAGATGGTGATCGCCGTCTATGACTGGGGCGGCAGCAAGGACCCGTATCGGCCGGACGACGACGCGATCTACATGCTCACCGTGGACCAGGGGATGCAGCGCTTCCCGGACGCGTGCCGGACGGTGCTCGATCTGCAGGACGCCGTCACGGTGCAGGATGGCGTCACCGCGCAGATTCAGGTCGGCATGTTGCCGCAACCGGGCGGCCCCTACCGTTACGATCCGCCCAATCTCACGCCGGATGCCAGGCCGCCGGCATCCACCGCGCGCGATCCGGAAGGCGCGCCGCGCGGCGAGCCGTCGCGGGCCGCTTACAAGCCGCGCGTGCACCTTCAGCACGAGGTGACGAGCCTGCGCCACGACCCGAGCCTGAACGACGGCCAGGGCGGCATGCGGGTCAAGGTGCGCCGCACGCACGACGGCCGCGAGCACGAGCGGACCTATCCCTATGTCGTCACCACGCTGCCCACCGGCGCCTACCTGAACGGCCAGAAGCACGTGAACCTGCTGGAAGGGATCTCCTTCGACAAGGCGCAGGCCATCCGTGAATGCAACTACATGGCGTCGTTCAAGGCCTTCCTGACCTTCAAGCGCCAGTTCTGGGCCGACGCGGGCGAGCGCCAGGAGCAGACGGGCGGCTACGGCGCGGCGGCAACCGACCGCCCGAACCGGCAGATCATCTATCCGTCGTACGGCTATGCCGCTGACCAGGGCGTGCTGCAGGTGTATTGCTGGGCGCTCGATGCGCGCAAGCTGGGGGCGCTCGACGACCGCGAGCGCATCGCGGAATGCCTCAAGGGCATTCAATACCTGTACCCCGAAGTCAATATCGACGAGTGCTTCGCGGGCTACGAGGACGGCGTGACGACCAAGACCTGGTTCTGGGACGAGCACGCGGGCGGCGGCGCGTTCGCGCTGTTCAAGCCGGGGCAGTTCAAGCAGCTCTACCCGACGCTGCTGACGCCCGAGTTCGACGGCTGCCTGAACTTCGCCGGCGAGTGCTGCTCGGTGCATCACGGCTGGATCGTAGGGGCGCTGGATTCGGCCTACAACGCCGTGCTGAACATCCTTCTGCATGCGGGCGAGGCTGAAAAGATCGAGGCCATGCAGCAGACCTGGGGCAAGTTCCTGGCGCCGGATATCGAGGGCGACCCGGCCACGGCCAACCAGATGTCGTATGCGTACACGTACAACCTGGCGGACCGCGACGCGGCATCGAAGCCGCCGGGCGGCGGCGACAGCATCTACGGCGACGTGCAATACGTGTTCGATGGCCAGGTGCCCGCGTTCGTGGCGGACTACGACACGGTGCCGCAATCCATGAAGGCCATCAACCGCGACAAGCAGGTGCTGGCGATGCTGAACTCGGCCTGGGACGACAACGTCGCCTGGCGCGCAAAGCTGCCGCCCAGGCCCGTGGATATGGAAAACGCGGTGAAGATGCTGGAGGACATCTACTACGGCAACAATTTCCAGACGATCCCCGCACCGAAATTCTGGCTGAAGAGCGACGACGAGTTCGCCCGGCAGCAGCTCGCTGGCTTCATGCCGACGTTGCTCGAGAAGGTGTCGACGGCGGACTTCGACCGGCTGGTTTCGGAAGCCGGCATCGTCGACGCGGCGCGTCTCGGCCGGCAGGGCGCGGTGCAATACGTGGCCAACTACCGGCACTACCTGGACGCCTGCACGGTGACGCCGGTGGGCTACTACCTCGCCAAGCCACTCGTCTTCTTCACCGTGAACCACCATCACGAACTGATGCCGGTCGGCATCCAGCTCGAACCGGGTGGCGAGCTGTTCACGCCGGACATGCCCAATGCGGAGAATGCGTGGCTGCTGGCCAAGATGCAGACCAACTGCGCGGGCCAGACGCTGCACGACGTGGGCTTTCATCAGCTGCTGACGCACCAGATCTGCGCGATGGTGTCGATCGCGCTGTTCTCGGAAGAGGTGTTCAACCCGGACACGCTGCCCCATTCCGCGGAGCCGTTCCAGCAGCACCCCGTGTTCAAGCTGCTGCGGCCGCACGTGGTGAAGACCGTGGAATTCCAGCAGACCATCTACAACCGCGCCTACGACCCGTATGCCGAGTCCTTCCCGGCGACCCGCGACGCGAACGGCTCACCCGGGGTGTACAACCTCGGCTTCGTCTACGACCTGATCTTCTCGTGCGGGCGGATCGGCAACTATCAGCTGCAGGACAAGATGTACTACGACAACGATCGCTTTCGTTTCCTGGAGCAGGCCCTTCCGGCCGATACGAAGCGGCGCGGCGTCGAGCAGACGCCGTTCTCCTACGCGTACGTTCATGACGCCGGCCTTTGGTACGACGCGATCTTCCGGTTCGTCGGCAAGTTCATCGCGATCCGGTATCCGGACGGCGATCCGGCGATCGCGGCGGAC
This sequence comes from Burkholderia sp. Ac-20345, assembly GCF_017104825.1. Classification (NCBI taxonomy): domain Bacteria; kingdom Pseudomonadati; phylum Pseudomonadota; class Betaproteobacteria; order Burkholderiales; family Burkholderiaceae; genus Burkholderia; species Burkholderia sp. Ac-20345. The sequence goes on from NZ_JAAGPO010000023.1 coordinate 78,233, forward strand.
ATCCAGCTTCAGCGTTTCTTCGACAAACTGATTCCCGCGTTCAACTTCGTCGACAATGCGACGTTCGCCCATCGCTTCCCGGCCGAGGTCAAGACCGTCGCGGCGCTGCGCGACGTGCTCACGATGTTCATCTGGCAGTTCTCGGTGCAGCACACGGTGGTCAACGACGGCGCGTACAACCATGCGGCGTTCGTGCCCAACGCATCGACGCTGATGTACCCGTTGCCGGCGGGCAAGCTGTCCTCGCGGTGGACGCCGGCCGACGTGCTGGCCTGCCTGCCGTCGCAAACGGCCACCTATCCGACCCTCGGCGGCATGAACTTCATGGACGTGCAGATCAACGCATCGGTGACCGGCCAGGGCCCCTACCCCGAAACGGTGACGGGGCGCGGCGTGCTGGAGCCCTCGATCGACTTCCTGCAGGACACCTACGGTTTCGTCGAGCCGCAGCTGCGGGACGCCGTGTTCGAGTACTACCGGGATGTCGTGAAGATCGGCGAGGCGATCGGCGCGCGGCAGGCGAAGGATACGGCGAACTACCTGAACGCACATCCGGGCGCCACCGCGATTCCCGAAACCGTGGTGTTCGATCTCATCACGCCGGCCAACGTGATGAACACGATCCAGACCTGATCGGCGCGGGTGTTGGATCGGTCCCGGGCGGCTCGATGGCGCCCGGTGCCGCACCCATTGAAGCCGCACGACGAATGGCGGTCATTCATGGCGTTGCAGTTTATCGAGCCTCACGCCAGACACGTGCTGAAGACGGGCGTCACCAGCCACGACGCTGTCATCGGGCATTTGCTGCTGGTGTTGAAAACCCATGCCGCGAATTCGGAGTACGGCAAGTTCTGTATCGGCATCACTCGTGGTTTGCGAACCGCACGTACGGTATGGGCAACGGGCACCAACCAATAGCGTTTGATCTGCGGCGAATAACGGACGCCAATCTTTCATTCAAAAAAAACGCCCCGGAGGCCGGATCGAAATCCGGCCTCCGGGGTGCGGTGCCAAACCGGCCTTCACGCCGGCTTCATGCCGTCGCCGGATTCACGCGGAAGCGTACACGCCACCCGCGCCCGGCGCTCGCATCACGCGCTGTAGTCGTACACCCCACGCCCGGTCTTCCGCCCGAGCCGGCCAGCCGTCACCATCTCGCGCAGCAGCGGGCACGCGCGATACTTCGGATCGCCGAAGTCCTTCACGAACACGTCCATCACCGCGAGGCACACGTCGAGGCCCACGAGGTCGGCCAGCGCGAGCGGCCCGATCGGGTGGTTCGCGCCGAGCTTCATCCCCGCGTCGATCTCCTCGGCCGACGCGATGCCTTCAGCCAGCACGAAGAACGCCTCGTTGATCATCGGCACGAGAATCCGGTTCACGACGAAGCCCGGCGAATTGCGCACGCCGATCGGCGACTTGTCGAAACGCTCGGTCAGCTCGCGCACCGCCGATGCGGTCGCGTCGCTCGTCTGCAGCCCGCGGATGATCTCGACGAGCGGCATCAGCGGCACCGGGTTGAAGAAGTGCATGCCGACGAAGCGCGCCGGGTCGGCGAGCGGCGCCGCGAGCGCGGTGATCGAGATCGACGACGTGTTGGTCGCAATGATCGCGTCGGGCCGCGCGACGGCCTCGATCTGCTTCAGGATGCGGCCCTTCAGCTCGACGCTCTCGGTCGCGGCTTCGATCACGATATCGGCCGCTGCGAGCTTCGCGTAGTCGGTCGATGTCGTGATGCGCGCCAGCGCCGCATCGCGCGTGGCTGCGTCGAGCTTGTCCTTCGACACGAGCCGCTCGAGGCTGCCCTTCAGCGTCGCGATGCCCTTCTCGAGCGCGGCATCGCTGACGTCGATCATCACGACGTTGAGTCCCGCAACGGCGGCGGTCTGCGCAATGCCGTTGCCCATGGTTCCGGCGCCCACGACGCCGACAATTTCGATGGCCATGAAATTTCCTGTGTGTTCGGGTGCTGAGCGTTCGATTATCAGATGTTCTCGAAGATCGCCGCAATCCCCTGGCCGCCGCCGATACACATCGTCACGAGCGCGTAACGCCCGCCGATGCGCTTCAGTTCGTACAGCGCCTTGACCGTGATCAATGCACCGGTCGCGCCGATCGGGTGACCGAGCGAGATGCCCGAGCCGTTCGGGTTGACCTTCGCGGGGTCGAGGCCGAGCTCCTGCGTGACCGCGCACGCCTGGGCCGCGAACGCCTCGTTCGCCTCGATCACGTCGAGATCGCTGATCTTCAGGCCCGCGCGTTCGAGCGCCTTCTGCGTGGCCGGCACGGGGCCGATGCCCATGTACGCCGGATCGACACCCGCGTGCGCATACGCGACGAGGCGGGCGAGCGGCTTCACGCCCTGTGCGCGCGCGGCGTCCGCGCTCATCATCAGCACGGCCGCGGCCGCATCGTTGATGCCCGATGCGTTGCCGGCCGTCACGGTGCCGTTCTCCTTCGCGAACACCGGGCGCAGCTTCGTGAAATCGTCCGCGCTTGCGTCCTGACGCACGTGCTCGTCGGTGTCGAACGCGACCTCGCCCTTCTTCGAGCGGATCGAGATCGGCAGGATCTGGTCCTTGAAGCGCCCTTCCGCGATCGCGCGCGCCGCGCGACGATGCGATTCGAGCGCCAGCGCATCCTGCGCGTCGCGCGAGATGCCGTACTTCGCCGCGACGTTCTCTGCCGTCACGCCCATGTGGATCGTCTGGAACGGGTCGTGCAGCGCGCCGAGCATCATGTCGACGAGCTTGCCGTCACCCATGCGCTGGCCGAAGCGCGCGGCCGGCACGGTGTACGGTGCGCGGCTCATGCTTTCCGAGCCGCCGCCGATCGCGACGTCGGCATCGCCGAGCATGATCGTCTGCGCGGCCGACACGATCGCCTGCAGGCCCGAACCGCACAGGCGGTTCACGGTCAGCGCGGGCGTGTGCTGCGCCACGCCGCCATTGATCGCTGCGACACGCGCGAGGTACATGTCCTTCGGTTCGGTATTCACGACGTGGCCGAACACGACATGCCCGATCGCATCGCCCGGCACGTTCGCGCGCGACAGCACTTCGGCGACCACCTTCGCCCCGAGGTCGGTCGGCGAGAAATCCTTCAGGCTGCCGCCGAAATCACCGATCGCGGTACGGACACCGCTTACCACCACGACTTCTTTCGCTGCATTGCTCATCGTCTCACTCCGGTTCGTTCGCGCCCGCAGGCGCGGGGATGCGTTGCGTTACATGTTCGGGTAATTCGGCCCGCCACTGCCTTCCGGTGTGACCCACACGATGTTCTGCGTCGGGTCCTTGATGTCGCAGGTCTTGCAGTGCACACAGTTCTGCGCGTTGATCACCAGGCGGTCGCTGCCGTCGTCGTTCTTCACGAACTCGTACACCGCCGCCGGGCAGAAGCGCCCCTCCGGCCCCGCGTACGTGTGCAGGTTCACGTTCACCGGCACGT